>JAAUTF010000116.1 GCA_012031775.1 Candidatus Altimarinota bacterium
ACGGGATCGCAATCGTGGGACGCTTTGCCATCCACACCTCCTGTCAGCACACGGTGGATCTCGCGGCATCATCCCACCGATAGGGCGATCATGCAAGGGGTACTACATCTAGTCACTGATCCGGGAATCCTGGAGAGCCATATGCTTATCTCATACCTGCGTCAACACAGCTTTCAGCCTGCCAGCAGTGTGGAGTAGCGCTATATAACCTCACTGATTACGGCTGCTCACTGACACGAGGTACGCGGTCAACATTACCGAGCGATGGTACCACTATGTCACCCCGAACCCACGTGAGGGGTCTTCAATGCAGCACCGCGCACGACGGTGTAGATTCCTCTGCGGGTTATAATGGTTGGTATGAACACCAAACAGAAGCTGTTGATCTATGGTGCGAACGGTTACACTGGCCAGTTGATCCTCGAGGAAGCGCGGCGTCAGGGCCTCGAGCCAGTTATCGCCGGGCGTAATACGGCTGCTATCAGCGCCCTTGCGCAGCAGCACGGAGTTGAGGGGCGTGTATTCGCGCTCGATGCGCGGACGTTGATCACGCGGGCACTGGCCGACGTGGCGGTGGTATTGCACGCGGCAGGGCCTTTGTCCACACCACACCGCCGATGGTCGATGCCTGTATGGAGACGCGCACGCATTATATCGACATCACCGGCGAGATCAGCGTTTTCGAGCAACTGGCGCGTCGCACCGCATCTGCACGCGAGCGCGGCATTATGCTGCTGCCGGGCGCAGGCTTTGATGTGGTTCCCACCGACTGCCTGGCCGCGCATTTAAAACGGCGCACGCCAAATGCGCAACGCCTGACTCTGGCCTTTCGCCCGATCGGGCGCGTCTCGCGCGGCACTGCGCTTACAGCGGTGGAGCATATGCAGCGCGGCGGCATGATTCGCCGTGATGGCACGTTGGTCTCGGTGCCGGTGGGCCACGCAGCGCGCACGATCGACTTTGGTCGCGGGCCGGTGCCAGTGGTCAGCATCCCCTGGGGCGATGTGTCGACCGCGTACTACAGCACTGGCTGCGAAAACATCGAGGTCTTTATGGCGCTGCCGCAAAGCGCTCGCCGCCTGATGGCGCTGAGCCAACCCTTGGGCTGGTTGGTGAACTCTGCGCCGATCAAGGCGCTGCTGAGCCGCATGATCCGCAGCGGCCCGCCGGGGCCAGATGCCGAGGAACGTGCGCGCGGGCTCTGCCTCGTTTGGGGCGAGATGTACGACGAGCGCGGGCGGCGCTCCGTGTCACGCCTGCAAACGCCCGAAGGCTACACCTTTACCGCGCTGAGCGCTGTGTTCTTGGCGCGCAAAGCGCTCAGCGGCGACGCTCCTACTGGCTTCCAGACGCCCTCGCTGGCCTATGGTGCCGATGTAGTGCTGGAGATTCCCGGTGTAACACGCGAAGATCTTGTTTGATGTGGTAGCTTGTTCTACTATAGCAGCGCGCGCACATCAGCCACGATCTCGTCTACCGTCTCAACACCGTGGATGAGGCGCTGACGCAGGTTACCCGCGCCATCGATCACGAAGATAAACGCCGAGTGATCCATCGAATAACCGAGCGCCGATCCCGGTAGCTCCGTGCGCTGCACTTTCACGCGGTAGTCGGCAATCACCGGCGCAAGTTCCTGGGCTGTGCCACGCAGCCCGACAAAGCTCGGATCGAAGGCAGTAACGTAATGCGCCAACAGCTCCTGTGTATCGCGCTCAGGGTCGACGGCGACAAAGACGACTTGCAGGCGCGCAGCCGCGGAGCCGAGCTGTTGGCGCACACGCGCCAAATCGGCGAGCGCGGTCGGGCAAATATCCGGGCAGTGGGTGAAGCCGAAAAAGACCAGCACCACATTACCCCGATGTGCAGTCAAGTCAAACGGTTGGCCCGTATGGTCAATCAGTGCAAGCGCTGGAGCCGCTTGCGGTTCTTCGTAGATTTTGCCGTGCGGGCTATGCACGACGGGGCTGCTACAGCCGACCAATAGCACAGCGGCCATAGCAATTGTGAGCAGATGCAGACGGCGCATGGTGCGCTCCTTTTTATGGCTGTCGCCAGGTTACTCCAGTGTCTTTAAATAGGCCACAATATCGGCAAGCTCCTGGTCGGTGAGCGTGTTATTGCCGGGCATCTGGCCGATTTTGCCAACGCCTCCCACTTTGATCCACTCGATCAGACTTGCGTCGGTGATCAGCTCACCGTTGGGCAGTTTGTCGCCATAAGGGCCTTTGCCATTTACAATGCCCGCCAGCCCCGGGCCGACAAGTTGGTCGGATCCGACCGAGTGACAGCCAGCACAGCCTGCGCTGGTGAACACGGTTTCGCCACGCGCAGCATCGCCGACAGCGGACGCTGGCGCGGCGGCGGGGGTGGTTGCCTGTGCGCCACATGCGGCCAGGGCAAGAATTCCGATCAGCGCTGACAGGGCCAGCGAGACAAGCGTGCGGGTGGTCATAGAGTTCCTTCTTTCCAGCTACAATGCGTCTTATGCAGTAAAATCACGGCGGCCAAAAGCGCGCACGGCACCAAACAGTGGCACAATGATCCAGGCTAGTAGAGCCAGGACAAGCAGGGCTGAGCCGCGAAGACCGCGCAAAAAGCCGATCAATGCCTGGGCTGTAAGGCCAAAGGAGTCAGCGCCGCCCAATTGGATGAGCGCCGCAACGCGCACGAGATCGACCGGGTTCGCCATTAAAAGCAGCCCCAGCATCGTCATCAGCGCGCTGCCGCCAAACAAGGCCGTGGCACCTACTACCAGCAGATCGTAGAGCAGCACACTGCTAAACCACAGCAACAGGCCCCATGTCAGCGCACGGAGGCGGCTGCTGCTGCTGCAGGCGAGCCAGAGGCCGAGGCTGATGAAGGCCAGGCCGAGGCCAAAGGAGCGCACCACGAGTAACAGATAGTCACCGGCGGAGGTGTCGCCGCCAGCGACCGCGATGACCAGACCAGCACTACCAAACCCACCGCAGAGCGCGATAGCCAGGGCCGCAGCCAGGCCCATCCATTTGCCAAATACAACGGTGCGGCGGGCGATCGGCTGTGCAAGCAGTACCTCGAGCGCGCCTTCTTCGCGCTCGGCAGCCATGCTGCTGATACTCAACAAGAGCGCCAGTAGCGGCACCAGGTAGAGCACCAGGTTCAACAGCGCAATCGCCGTGCGCGAGAACCCCGCCACGCCATTCAGGCCAACGCTGCGCATTCCGACAAAGGCGAGCGCTAATGCGAGCAGCGCGAACAGACCACCGCAAAGCAATACCCAACGGCTGCGCACTGCCTCCGTCAGTTCGCGCCGCGCAATAATGATCGTGTGTCGAAACATAACGCCCCCTGCCTTAATGCTGCGCCTGGCCAACCAGATGCATAAAGATCGCTTCCAGGCTCGGGCTACTGCTCCGCAGATCGCGGATCGGCAAGCCCGCATGCAACAGCGCCTGGATTACCGCTGGTTTACGAGCTAGTGGTACCTGCACCTGCAACGTGTCCCCATCAAGGTGCGCCTCCGCACCAGCACGCGCCAGCAGTTCTGGCTCGTCGCCGCTGACTGCCGCAAGCACGACGTGGATCTGCTCGGGTAAGCTACAGCGCTGCGCTAAGGCGGGGATGCTATCGATAGCGATCAGCCGCCCGGCGTGCAAAATCGCCACCCGGTCGGCAAGTTCCTGCACATCGCCAAGAATGTGCGATGAGAGCAAGATCGTCTTGCCGCGCCCTTGCAGGGTGCGCAGCAGTTGCTTGAAGCTAGCTACGCTCTGCGGATCAAGGCTGACCGTGGGCTCGTCTAGCACCAGGGCTGGCGGGTCGGCAAGCAAGGCCTGGGCTAGCCCGAGCCGCTGCGCTGTGCCGCCCGAGAGGGTTCGCGCAGGCCGCTGCGCGACTGCATCGAGCTGCATAAGCGCGATCACATCCGCAACACGCTGCAACGGCAGCGCGTGCAATGCGGCGAGGAAGGCCAGATTTTCGGCAACGCTCAGGTTGCCGTAGAGCACGGCGCGCTGCGGCAAGTAGCCAAGCTGACGGCGGGCCGCTGCACCGTTGTGTTGCACATCGTATCCGGCGACACTCGCCGTGCCGCCGCTGGGCGCAATTAAGCCGAGTAACAGGCGCAGCAAGGTGGTCTTGCCGGCACCGTTTGGGCCAACCAGGGCCAGCAGTTCACCCGGCTGCACTACGAGCGAAACATCGTCGACGGCGCGGATTGTGCCGTAGCGCTTGCTGATCTGCATGAATGTGATCATCGTGTTGTCTCCGGCTTCGGCAGTGTGCTGTGTGCGGGTGTGGCCCTGAAACCAGCAAAGCGTTGCGCAACAATACCCTGGTGTAGTGCGCCGAGCAACATGGCCAGCGCCAGCAGGCCGAGGTCGAGGCGCGGTTGGCGCGGCGCATGTGTATCACCGTGATCGGCGGCGGCGCTACCCGCAACAGGCAGCAACGCTGGCTGTGGATCGCGCACCGTCGGCAACTCCAACACCGGGAAGGCGCGCTCGGCAGCCGCGAGCGCCTGTACTGCCGGGCTGAAGCTGAAGAGGCGCAGCTGTGGATAGTCGCTCAGCAGTGATCCTAGTGGGTCGCCGGTGCTGAAGGCGCTATCGCCCGCACCGTCGCCATCCATGTCCAGGCCGCGGTATTCGTCCCAGTAGTTGCCGCGCCAGACATTGCTGCCCGGCGCGTCTAGCATCACAAGTTGCAGGTTTGCGACAAAATCGTTACTCGTGAACTGATTACGCTCAGCACCAGCGTAGATCTGCACCGCAAGGTCGTTGGCGACAAAACGGTTGCGGCGAAATACACCATCGCGCGAGACATTTACAAACAGGCCGCGGCTGTTGTTCAGCAGCAGGTTATCCTCGGCCAGCACACCATCGCATTCTTGCAGCAGCAGGCCGTAGGCGCGTGAGGAACGACTATGGGCGAAGACGTTGCCGCGTAGCGTGATGTTTTTCGAATACATCAGCGCAGCGCCTGCTTCGGCGTACTCGAAACGATTGTGCTCGAAAAGATTGTCGTCGGCGTACATGAAGTGGATGCCGTAGCGCACTTCACGGAACACGTTGTCGCGAAAGATGCTGCGCGGCGCAAAGCCCACATAGACCCCGTCGCGCACATGGAGCACGGTGTTCAACTCCACTAGGGCGTCGGGCGCGTCCCAAAGATGAATGCCGTTGCCGCGATCTTCGCGGATCAGGTCGACGCGCCCCACAATTGTGTTGTTGCGCACAATGCTGCGTGCGGCCCCGTCTTTTATATAGACAGCGTGATGGATATCGTGAAGCCGATTATGTTCAATCGTCACGTCGTCGGCAACGACCAAGATCGCGGCGTCGTCGTTCAGCAGCGAGCGCCCAGAGTTCTGTACGGTTAGCCCGCTGATGCGCACGCCCGGTGCAGCGACCGTCAGCAGGGTGCCGCTGCTCGCGCCATGAGCACCGCGCCAGGCTGGCCGCGCAGCGTCAGCGAGCGATCGATTGTCCACTGCCCCTGCTGCACACCCGGCAGCAGCTCAAGCGTTGCGCCGATAGGTGCAGCAGCCAGCGCATCAGCCAGGTGCGCGTACTCGCCGCCGATCCCCACACGCATCACGGCTTGGTCGGCCCTAGCCGGGGCAATAGGCATAGCAACAAGCAGTGCTAGCAGCAAGACGATCGCTCTCATAACGATAACCTCATCGCAACAAGCAATCTACATCGACAGATACTAACGGCTCATCAACACCCGTGGTACGCTCCCGCTCGCCTGGTCTCCTGGCCGCTGTTCAGCTAGCGGTCGGCTCACCCAGAGCGCAGCGATGATGCCGATCAGACCGAGCGCGAACACCGCAGTTCCAATATGAAAGAAGGTGGTGACGTGAAAGTTCGCCAACTGATTGACGCCAAGCGGCGGCGGCATAAACGGGTCGATGTCAATCGGAGCCATCGGGTCGAGGTTGTGGCCATAGCTGTAGAGCCGATAGATCAAGATCGTGGTCGACAGCGCGCTCGCCAGACCGCCGCCCAGCAACACTTCACTCGCCAGCCAGCGATACCCCAACCCCGCCGTCAGCAACGTCAACAGGCCACCACCGGCAAAAATCAGCGGCAGCAGCTGCAGCTCCGGGAAGAACTCGGCATCGAGCGTGGCCATGCCGACGTAGTGGTTCAAAATGTTGATCTCTTGCAGGTCGCCTTCGAGCTTGTAGGGGTAGATACGCACCCGCAACCCCTCAGGAAATTGGTTCGAGATCATGGTCATCTGCCAGAGTGGCAGCGCAATGGCGATAAAGAAGGCCAGTCCGGCTAGCACCAGGATGATCCGCGCGGTGCGGTTCAGCTTGCCGTGGAAGAGCAAACGTTCAAGATAGTCCATCATGGCGGTGTCTCCGTGAGATGCGCCGCAAGGGCGCTGACGCGCTAGTCTGCAACTGTTCAGGGTTGATCGACTTCAAGCGGGACGATCACTGCCTGCGCTGCGCCATCCTGGGTGGTAATAGTGACAACAAGCTCCCAGCGGCCACCCATCGTGAAGCTGGTCTGCGCCTGGTAGCGTCCGTCGCCAAGGGCTGCCGCCGATACTAGCTCCTGATCGCTAGCGTGCTCCATACCGGGCATCCTGCGCTGCAAACCAACTGCTGCTGCCTCAAGCGGTCGCCCCGATTGGCTAATGCCAAGTGTTACCACCGTGTCGCGCCCGGCCAGCGGTGTCGCAGGCTCCGTCGCCAGTGTGATACGCAGATCGCCCTGAGCTACCACTGCCGGTGCGACGCCACAACCCGTAAGCAGGCCGATCAACACTATCAACAGGCAGGTGAGGCTACGGTTCATCGCGAGGCTCCTTACGAATGGGGACAGGGTAAGCAGTGGGCCGCAATAGCGGTGCTGGTCGTCACCCGCTCACCCTGTCGTCTCAACGATCTACGGCGTCGGCTTCACCAACAGATAACCTTGCATCTCCTGGTGCAACGCCGAGCAGAAATTCGTGCAGTAGAAGGGATACACGCCCGGCTTATCGGCGGTGAACGTGACCGTTTTGGTCTCGCCCGGGTCGATCTGCACGTTGATATCGTAGCCGTCGATGCCCCAAGCCATGGCTCTCGTCGATCGTCTGCTCGATATTGGTAACGTAAATCGTCACGTGGTCACCCTGGTTCACCTCGATCTGCTCGGGGGTGAAATGGCTGCGCACAGCCAGCATATAGACCCGCACCTCCTTGCCGTCGCGCTCGATCCGGGCCTGATCGGGCGCCCACACCGAATTCGGGCGTGTCTCGTCCTTGGCGTAGATGTCGAGCACAGTCAGCTTATCGGCCTTGATGATCTGGGCGTAGTGCGGCTCGAGATCCACCGGTGCATCGTAGACAACCTTCATCTTGTCGCCCGAAATATCGATCAGCTGCAGGCTCTCGGGCTTCGAGGGGCCAACCGAGAGGTATCGATCTTTGGCGAACTTATTGAGCGAGACCAGCCAGCGTCCGTCGGGGCTGATGCTATCGCCTTCCGCTGCGGCAATATGGCCAACGTTGTACTGAATAGGCACCGTGTCGACGACATCCCAGGGCGGGCTCATGCGCCATTTCGCCACCGCGCTATCGACGAAAAGGCTCGTGTAGGCGAATCCTTTATCGTCGAACTGCGTATGCAAAGGGCCATTGCCCACCGGCACTTCGACGATACGCACCTTGTTGTAATTTAGCACCGGCAGGCCCCAAAACTCGGCCTCAAAGTCGGCAGCAGCAATCGCTTGTTGCATCTCGGCAAAGCCGTAGACGGTTGTCTGCGAAGCCAGTTTGCCAGAGGCAACGAGGTACTTCCCATCGGGGCTGACATCGGCACCGTGCGGGCTCTTCGCCACCGGGATGAGGTAGGCAATGCCGGGTGTTTTGCGTGGATCGAGCATCTGCACGCCCTCCGACAATTCGCCTTCTCCGGCCGCCGCCGCCGCCTCGGCCGCTTTCCAGTTCAACGCTACAATGAAGTCGCGGTCGTTCTGGCTAGCATTGACTTCGAGCTTCTCGTAGGCCATCTCGGCGTTGTACGAGCTGAAGAAGATCCAGCCGTCGCTGTCTTTCTTACCTGCATCGGCCAGGTCTAGATTGATCGGTGGCAGCAACACCTCCCAGGCGACGTTCATCTCACCGCTCTGCGGGTCGACCTTAATACCAGCGACGGGAGCGAAGTATTTCTCGGCGTATTCTTCCAGCGGCACAAAGCTATCGCGCGGCAGCGGGATCGAGAAGCGGGTTGCGCCGAAGACGTATTCAGTGTTCGGCGTGGTGAAGGGGCCGCCGTGCAGACCGGCCAGATTCGCGATCGGGCCTAGAATCTGCTCGGTCTGGAAGGTCTGCAGATTGATCCGCGCGATGCGCGAGTTGGCGTTATCGTTGATAAACAACCAGCGTCCATCGTATTCACCACCGGTTTCAGATAGCGCCGGATGATGCGTATCGCCCCAGGTGAAGCCCTGCATCATCTCGCGTGTCTCTTCCGAGTAGCCGTAGCCGGTAGCCGGATCGGTGGTAAAAACATTCAGTGTGCGGATGCGCCGCATCGAGGGGATACCATAGACGAAGACCTGGCCCGAGTGACCGCCCGATGAGAACATGTAGTACTCGTCGAGCTTGCCGCCCGGCACATAGGTCATCAAAGCAGCCTCCTCGGCCCCGGCAACCCCCGGCTGGTTCTGCGCAGCGGGCGCGTTACAGGCAGCGAGCACCAGGCTGCACAGGGCAATAAGAGCGAAGCGAACAATCCAGGTGTTCCGTTTCATCGTGTTCGGTCCTTTCAAGACGGTATCGCGGCGAATGGCCTGCGGTGCAACCGCGCTTCCAGCTCCCGGGTTCTGTTAGCGCATAGCATCTGTGACAAATATAACAATAACGGGTTTACGCGCTGCTTGATGTGACTTTTTTCACCGCCCGGGCTGAGTTATGGTGGTACAACTTTGTTGTGCTAGCACCACTCCGCCGCTCGGCACACACTGCTTGCAGAGGAGCACGATGTATTTTCAGGCGCGCATCTTTATCAAGACCGCACTGGCACAGTTGGTGGCGAGCGTGCTGCTGGGCGCGTTGTTGCTGGTCAATCAGGGGCTGCAACTGCGCGCGCCTGGCCACACTATTACCGGTCTACTATCATCTGCTGATGCTGGGCTGGGCAACACAACTCATCGTGGGGGTAGCCCTGTGGATGTTCCCATCGCACTCGCGTGAGTGTCCGCGCGGCGATGAGCGCCTGGGCTGGGTTGGTTACGGAGCATTGAACGCTGGCTTAGCGCTACGTGCCATCGCCGAGCCGCTGCACGCTACATATGCATTTATATGGATGGGATGGGGGCTGGCGCTGGCCGCGCTGCTGCAGGTGCTGGCGATCTGGGCGCTGGTTTTGGCGCTATGGCCACGGGTCAAGGGCGCGCGCCCAAGGGCGTAGGCGCAAAGGAGGTACGGTGATCTACGATATGCAGCGAGGGGTCTATGCCACGTATTAGCCAGTTGATGATCCGTACGGCGCTGCTGCAACTGCTGCTTGGCAGCACGGTAGGCGGGCTGCTTCTGGCCGAAAAAGGCCTCCACATCCTACCCTGGCTCTGGCTACTGCGGCCTGCGCATAGCCAGATGCTCTTGCTCGGCTGGCTGGTACAACTAGCGTGCGCAGTGGCGATCTGGATTCTACCACGGCTCGACAGCGCGGGCGATCGCGGTAATGTGCGGCTCGCCTGGCTCTGCTATGGCACCTTAAACGGTGCAGTGCTGCTGGCGGCATTGCATATCCCGCTCGTCGCGCTGAGCGCGCGCCCGCTAGCTTGGCTGCCGATGCTGGCCGGCTTGCTGCAGTTTATTGCTGTTATCGCAGCGGTTGCGCATCTCTGGCCGCGTGTGTTGTCGTTTCGCCAGAAAGGGGTAATCAGGGAACAAGCGGTTTAGCCGCTCGGTCAGGCTGCGAGCCAGGCGGAGGCGTCTATGACGCTGCCGCGCCGCAGATCGTCACGTTCGGCACGCCCGTATGTGCGCTCGTAGAGGCGGCCAAGCATTAGCCCAATGCAGTTCAGCAAGCTTGTTGCCGATCGATCAAAGCAGATCCGTTCGGTGGTGCAGAATGCGCACACCGCATGGACTTCGTCATTTAGGTAAATCCAATGGCTTCCAATCAGCTGTTGCCCCAAATCGACCTGCGGCGCTGCACCGGCTGCGCACGCTGCGTAGAATTATGCACCACAAGGGCTATCACCATGGCCAATGGCAAAGCAACAATCGCCCAGCCCGACGATTGCACTTACTGCGAGGTCTGTGAGCGGTGTTGCCCCACGGGCGCGATCGAGCGCCGCTTTACTGTTGTTTTTTGCGCCGCAGATCGTGTCTTCAGCGCGAGTCACTACGAACTAGAGGTGCGGTCTCAATCGCGTGTATGCACTGCCGGGTGTAGCCCTTCAACCAACGCGACAATGCGCTGGGCGCGCTGGGCATAAGTGTGCGCAGCAGCAATATGTCGGCGTTCAGCCGCCCTTATGCTGTCGGGGGCCGCGTTGAGCGCTGCGCGCAGCGCTTCAACCAGGCCGACCAGATCTTGACGTGCGAAGCTATAGCTCAACTCCTGCGGTACGATCTCGTGCAGTGCCGGGATCTGCGGCAGCACCAGCGGCTGGCCGAGTGCTAAATACTCGAACAATTTTAATGGCGAGGCCGTAACATCCGTGACCGTATCGGGGATGGCCAGCACATCGGCGGCCCCAAGCAGTTGCACAACCTCCGCCTGCGCACGCGGCCCGGTAAAGATCACCAACGGCTGCGCACGCTCCACATCGTTGTGCGCAGCGCTCAACGTGCGCCAATGCCCTTCTGACTCCTGACTCCTGACTCCTGAGTGCTTTCCCCAATCGACCACCGCCAGATCAAGCGACCGCGCCTGCTGTATCAGCGCCGCGATCTCGGCGGGTCGACCGCCCGCCAACAACACGATCAGGCGCGGGTAGGCGTGGCGTAGCTGGTCAACCGCCATCAGCAGGCCGTCGAGCCAACGATGGTTGAAGGTCATGCCGGCATACGCGATCAACGGCACAGCGTCGGCAATGCCGAGCGCCCTCCGACAGGCGGCGGCGATCTTGGGGCGCGAACAATTCCTGGTCGTAGGCATCGGGAATCACGGCAACTTCTGCCGGATCGCGCAAGCCGATCCTGGCCAGCAGGCGGCGAAAATCGTCCGTCAGCGAGACAACCGCGCTGGAGCGCCCGATGGCGACACGATCGAGCAGGTGCAGCAGACCGCGCGCCAGGGTCTTGGCGCGCGAAGGGTTGCGCGTCTCGAAATCGTGCGCCTCGTAGATCACGGGCACGCCCCAGCGACGGCCCCAGCACCCCGGCCCACCAGGCCGCACAGACGATCTGGCGCACGTAGACGGCCTCGACCGCGTGGCGGTGCGCTGCGACATAGGCCGCCGTCATAAACGCAAAGGCGCTGTGCTCAAGATAGTAGAGCAGGGTAGATTTGTGCAGGCGCGAAAGTTTACCCAGCGCCGGGCGCGGCAAGTGCGTCGCGCCAACTTCACTAAAACGGCTTGGCTCAGCGCCCCAACGCGGAATCAGTGCAACGGTGTCAGGGCGCAATCGGCGCAGCTCGCGCAGCGTTGTATACGTCTGCAGCGCATTCGCCGACTGTAGCGTGAGGCTGGTGGGGTATGCGATATAATAAATCACGTGCGCCGCTTTATGCTCTGGAGAAGTCAGGATTCAGGATTCAGAATGCCGAGCATTCGGTTCTCAGTTCTCGGTTCTTGGTTCTTAGTTCTCGGTGCTCGTACTCAGTTCTCAGTTCTCGCACTTCGCTCTAAGCGCCAGGCCACTTCACCGGGCAGCCAACCGTTCGCGGCATAATACCGCACCTGCGGTGCATCGGGCAAGGCGCGCACCAATTCATCGACCGGCACCTCAACGAAGCCTAAGCGCTGCCAGTACGGCCCGGCACCGGTGCTGAAGAGGTAGACGCGCGAGCCGTGGGCAGCGGCAGCTTCGAGCGCGGT
>JAAUTF010000117.1 GCA_012031775.1 Candidatus Altimarinota bacterium
AGATGCGCGAGCGCGGCGATCTGCATGGCGGGCGCGTCGGGCTTGGTGCGCCGCCCACCGTAAGCGAGCGGCTCTTGCCGGAGGTGCTGCGCCGCTTCCATCTGAACTATCCCGATCTCGAGCTGCGCTTTCACGAGGGCAGCACTTCAATGTTGATGGGCTTGCTCGACAGCGGCGAGATCGAGATGGCTGTCGTCACACTGCCGATCACCCAGCGCGGGCTGGTGCTCACCGAGTTGTTCCGCGAGCGCCTGGTGCTGATTGTCGAACCAGCACACCGCCTGGCAACCTGCGCCGAGGTAACGATCGGCGATCTGGCAGAGGAGCGCTTTTTGCTTTATTCACCCGGCGGCTATGTGCGCGATGCAACGCTGCGCGCATGTCGTGAGGCGGGGTTCCTGCCAAAAGTGGCGCTCGATAGCGGCTCGATGGAGTTGCTGCTGCGGATGGCCGAGGCCGGCCTGGGGATTGCGATCGTGCCTCCGCTAGCGCTGAAGGGTGACGAAGAGCTGGTGGTGATCGAACTCGCCGCGCCCCACCTCGATCGTACCATGGCGCTCGTCGCCCGCGACGGTCGCGCGCTCACTCCGGCGGCGCAACGTCTGCATAGCTTTCTTATCGCTGAGCTACGTCGCCCGGGCTGACGCGTGCATACGAATGCTCCACGGGTTGTGCTCGGGGCTGTGTTGTCGCGCGCGGCGATGCCATGCACGACAACACACGCTTCTTGACAAACCGTTTAAATTGCTTTTATTACACCAGTTTGCGTTTATAGGCGAGCGCGATCGCTTCGGCGCGCGTGGATACCCCAAGTTTTGAGAATATGCCGCTGATATGGAACTTTACCGTCGCCGGGCTAACCGTCAGGCGTTCGGCGATCTGGATGTTCGACATGCCATCCGTCATAAGCAGCAACACCTCGCGCTCGCGCTCGGTAAGATCCACATCGAGCGCCGTTCGCATCGAATCAGCCAGCGCCTGTGATGCCTCGGGAGCCAGGGTTGTGCGCCCGAAATAGGCGGCGCGCACCGCCTGGGCCAACTCCATCGCCGTTGCTGTTTTGAGCAGATAGCCGCACGCGCCAGCTTTCATCGCACGCTGCACCATCTCACCATCACCCATGCTGCTAAGAATCAGCACCTTGGCGTTTGGCACGCTGGCCTTCAAGCGCGCTGTGGTTGTGATACCGTCCATCACCGGCATCATCACATCCATCAACACAACATCGGGTCGCGTGTGTTCATAGAGCAGCAGTGCCTCCTCGCCGCTAGCGGCTTCGCCCACCAGTTCAAAGTCGGGCAGGGCGCTGAGCAGATGGCGTACCCCCGCCTGCGCTACCGGATGGTCGTCGACGATTAGAACCCGAATAAGGCGGGGTGCGGCCATAGACGTGCCTTTCTGCCCTGCTAGTGCGCTGAAGCGTACCTTCGCCTCCGGCGAATACCTGATTGTGACGGGTTCAAGCGCGTATATACCCGGAAATGAACTTCCGCCGTGCAGTCCTAGCTTTGCATCAGCGCCTGAAGCTCATCGTCGGATAGTGCAGCGCCCTGCCAGCTGACGCTGATGCGTGTGCCGCTCTCCGGTTCGCTCTCGATACTTAAGATCGCCCCGATCTCAGCCGCCCGCTCGTGCATCGTCGCTAGCCCGAACTGCGCGCTTGCCCCATGGCCGTGGTAAAGCCACGGCCATCATCTTCTACGACTAACTCGACCGTTCCCTGCCAGCGTTCACCGGGCATATGCTTAGGAGATACGTTGAGCTGAACGGTGATCGAGCGCGCCTGTGCGTGTTTGATCACATTGTTCAGTGCCTCCTGGGCGATACGATACAATGCCACCTG
Source organism: Candidatus Altimarinota bacterium (assembly GCA_012031775.1). Taxonomy (GTDB): domain Bacteria; phylum Chloroflexota; class Chloroflexia; order Chloroflexales; family Chloroflexaceae; genus JAAUTF01. The sequence goes on from JAAUTF010000117.1 coordinate 1,844, forward strand.
GACATCCGGTGGCAGCTGCGGGGCCGGTACCAACGCGAGCTGCACATCGCCGACGCCATGGGCGCGTGCTGTGGGCGCAAGCACGGCCAGTGTCTCGTGGAGCGCAGTCTCAGCGAGCGTGCGCGGGCGCAGTTCCACTAGCAGCGCGCGCATTTCGGCCAGTGCTCCGGTGGTAAACCGATGCAAATTATGTAGCGCCTCGCGGCCCTCATCAGGGTCGAGCTCCCAGAGCTGGGGCAGGGTTTCGGCGATACGGCTGGCGGCAAACAGCGCCTGGCTGACCGAGTCGTGAAGCTCGCGTGCCAGGCGGCGACGTTCTTGCTCGGCGGCAGCGGTGCGCGCCTGAGTGAACAGATGGGCGTTATCAAGGGCGCTGGCAAGGACACCGGCCACCGTTTGCGCCAGCGCGATCGCATCGGATGTAAACTGCTCTGTTGCCGTTATGCGCGCAATACAGAGCAGGCCGACGAGCGTGTTGCGGGCGCGCAACGGCACCAGCAAGGTTGATCCTGGCGGCCCGGCTGGGCCGTCGAGCAAGGGGATGATCCGGGGCCATCGCAAGCACAGTCGCCGTGGTACGATCGAACATCGATAGCGGCAGCTGGATCTCCTGGAGACGCAGCGGCTCCGGGGCCGTCCCATCTGCGTGTGGTGTCAGCGGACGCAACCAGTTCCCGGCAGGTTCGTAGTCCCACACGGCCACCACACCGGCACTAAACGTATCGCGCAGCAGCGCAGTCGCCGGTACAAGGCCTTCGGGCAAATTAGTCCAACTGGTAAGTGCCTGGGTGATCTGGTACAGCACGGTAAGGTCGCGCACCCGTTGTTCGAGCGCTGCTTCGGCCAGCTTGCGCGCGGTGATATCGAGCGCAACACCGTGAAAGAGCATACGCCCATCGCCGAGAGCTTCTGGCGTCGAGCGCACATACATCCAGCGATGGATGCCCTGAGGATTGACCGCCCGGCCCTCAAATTCAAACACGCGTGTATTATGGTCGACCTGGGCCGTCAAACTGATGAGGCGCGTATGATCTTCAGGCAGCAGTTGCTCAAGGATCAAGTTTGCGTCTGCGTAGGCATCTTCTGCGCTCACGCCGGTGGTAAGCGCAACACCGCCGCTCAGATAACGATAACGCGGCTTGCCATCGGCGCTGTATTCGATCTGATAAATGTAGCCCTTGGGCAGATTGTCGCTCAGGCTACGCAGCAAGGTTTCGCGCGCTTGCAGCTGCTCTTCAGCGGCGTGCCGGTCGGTGATGTCGCGGGTGACGCCGACCACACGCACTGCGTGGCCCACCGCATTACGCTCGACGACGCGGCCACGGGCGGCGAGCCAGCGCCATCCTTTCTCGGGATGGCGTGTACGAACTCGATATCGATGCCCTCGGCCTGCCCAGCAAACGCGGCAGCGAAGGCGGCTTGATTGGCTGGTAGATCATCAGGATGGGTATGGGTGTTCCAGATCTCCACAACTGGCGATAATTCGCTTTCTGCAAGGCCAAGCAGGTGGGCGAGCTGTGCATTCGTCTCGATATGGGTGCCCGGAATATTCCAATCCCATAGGCCAAGATCTGCGCCCCAAAGTGCCAGTTCTAGCTGCGTCCGACTATGGCGTAGTCCGTCTTCGGCCTGCTTGCGCGCCGTCATATCGTGAATAATGCCGAGCACCCCGATCGGCTGGCCATCGTCGGCGTAGACAAGAGCCTTGGCGGTGTCAACCCAGCGCTGCTCGCCGCTGAGCGGAACAGTGATCATCACTTCTTTGCGAATGGGCTGGCGTGTTGCCATAACTTTCGCGTCCGACGCCCCTAGATCGGCGGCGCGCTCGGCGGGGAAGATATCGTGCGCGGTTTTACCGCATATGTGCTCGTCGCTGAGGCCGTGAAACGCCAGAAAGGCCTTGCTCCAAAATACATAGCGCCCGTCCAGATCTTTAAACCAGAAGGGGTCGGGCATAGAGTGCAGCACCAGATTTTGCTGCTGTACGAGCGATCGCAGCTGTTGCTCAGCGGCTTTTCGCGCGCCGATGTCTTCTGCCAGCAACAGGACAGAGTGCGGCGTGCCGGCCACATCGTAGACAAGGTCGGCGCTGAGTTGAAGCCAGGATCTTGTGCCTGCCCGCGACGGTGACGGGATTTCGAGGCGCGCGCACACGCGCTCTTGCTGCAGCGTAGCAAGCCAGCTGTTGATCGTCGCCTGGTACTCGGCGTCGAAGAGTGTAGCTACCGCGCGCTGTTGGAGCATCGCTGCCTTCTGCCCTATAAGCCGGTGCAGCGCAGCATTACTGTGCAACACGCGGCCCTCTAAAGTGATAAGCGCGGCAGCCAGCGACGAAGGTGCAAAGAGGGCGTGAAACAGCTCTTCAGGAGGCGGAGAGCGATGGCGTGCCTGTGCTCGCCGGAGCAGCACCAGGGCGATCGCTTGCGGCACAATAACCGCCACAAGCACCAGCACAATAAACCATAGATCGCTCATGAGCACAACGTATCACCTTGCAACAGAACTCAGGATGCAGCAGGCCGTTTCGACGGATACAAACATCAGCAATCGCCAATCCGCCAAGCTGTTGTGGGTCGGTGGGTTTCTGGTTCTGGGTTCTTGCCCTATGGCTGAGCAAACACGCGGAGCGCCGTGCGTAATACAATCTCGGCGCAGGGAACCAGCGTGGAAACATCGAGCCATTCGGTACACTGATGAAAATCGCCTGCGCGTGGGCCGAAGAAAAGCGTGGGGATGCCAGCGGTGCCGCCGAAGAGGTTCGCGTCGCTAACGGCAAGGCTATAGCCGAAAGGTACAGGGCTGCCGCGCACTTCTTCGCACGCACTGCGAAAGGCTTGCCCAACCGTGTGCGTTGCCGCCTGAAACTCGAAGGATGGGTAGAAGGGCGGTTCAACCGCAAAATCGAAGCGGGCGGGCGAATCGAGGCTAGCGGCAAAGGCGCGCAGCTCGGCGATAACCGACTCCGCCGTCTCGCCGGGGACGAGTTGACGGCTCAGTAGCGCCCGCGCCTGCTCGGGCACCGTCACTACATACTGAGCATTACCGCTCAGAAAAGATAGAATTGTCTGCGAGGCCGGGATACGCGGATGGGTGCCAGTGGGCACCGCAGTGCCGACATCAGCCACAAAGCGGGCTAGCTCGATAGCGGCGTTAATGCCCTCGTGCGGAAAAAAGCCGTGCGCCGCCTTGCCGGTAACATCGACTCGCACCAGCACTTTGCCGGGCGCACCGACGATCGCCTGATCGTAGATCGGCTCCGTCACAAAACATGCATCGGCCTGCAGGCCGCTAGCGATCAATGCGTGCGCTCCGGCAGAATACGCTTCCTCGTCGGTCACACTGCTGAAGATAAGCGTGCCCTGCCAGTCGTTGCGCCGTCGCCACAGCTCGCGCGCCACCAGCATGTTCACCACCACCCCAGATTTCATATCGCCCACGCCGAGGCCGTAGAAGCGCTCGCCATCGAGATGGCCCTGCCACGGATCGTGTGCCCAGCCCTCGACAGCGAGCACCGTATCGATATGCCCATTCAGCAGAATTGTCGGACCGGAACCATTATGCACTGTCGCCAGCACATTCGGCTGTCCATTAGCCGTAGCTTGATACTCCGGCACGATGCCCTGCGCAGTAAGCCAGGCGGCCAGCACTTGCTGCGCGGCCAGTTCTTCGCCGGGGTAACTGCGCACCGCTACCAGGCTACGGAGCAGTGCAAAAGCCTCGTCTTGATCGAATGTGGTGGAAAATAGCATAACATCGCGTCCTGAGCTGCAAAGCAAGAAACAGGGAGGACGTGATACTGGCTATGATACCACGAACTGGTTGGGCAAGCAGCCGGCACGTGCTGTGGTGCATCCTGTTATCGCACAGCTGAGCCGTGCGGCTGCTCTTTGGCAAACTTGCAGGGTTTCTATACTGCTACCTCGGCCATACTCTACGAACGCCCCGCCAAGTGCTTGATCACCTGCTGTTGAGCGTCGTCGGTTAACTGTAGCGTCGCTGGCGGTGGCATTGGTGTGACCATTGTGGGCTCTACGGCCAGCAAGTCGATCTGTGCTGCCGTAAGCGACGCAGCCCAGGAAGCGCTATCGAGCAATAGATCCTGTGGCAGATCCGTCGTTACATTCGTGCCCAGTGTGTTCACCACATCTGCCAGCCCTACAAGCTGCTGGAGCTGGCCTGCGCTGCGCAGACGTTCAAGCAGCGCGGCCACAACCTGACGTTGGCGCTGAAGACGGTCGAAGTCGCCATCGGGGTTACGAATGCGCACGTACTGCAGCGCTCGCACACCATCGAGATGCTGCGGCCCAGCGGCAAATTGCACATGGATGGTATCGTAGTCGTCGGTTGGATAGCGCGGGTCATCAAGCGCTTGCGGCACGGTGATCGAAATCCCGCCGACGCGATCTACCAGATCGGCAAAAGCGGCGAAAGTGACAAGTGCGACATAATCGACGGGCACGCCTACTGCAGCACTCACCGTCTGTTTCACAAACGTGCCACCGCTTCCTACGGCCCGCTGTTCGCCCACACTGTAGGCCGCATTCAGGCGACCCTCCTCGCCATCTGGGTAGGTGACCCACAGATCGCGGGGCAGCGCGACCGCCGCCAGCCGTTGCTGGTCTGGGTCGATACGCACCAGCAACACACTATCGGTGCGAATAAGCTGAGACTGTCCAGCCCGAGCGTCGCTGCCTAGCACAAGCACGGTGAACGCTTGGCTTGTAGCCCGAGGTGTGTCTGGTGCCGAGGCTGTAGGCACAGCAGCGCTCAGGGTAGACGCCGTGGCACCACGCGCAGGCACGTCATCAAACGGCGCGCTTACGACGTGAACAGGGCCAGCGGCGCTCCACATCAGCCCCAGCATCACAACAAGCAGCACCAGTATCGCAACGCTTGCGATGCTGGCCGGTTGTAATCGCGCAGCGGGCGAGCGCTGCTTATCGAGACGCCGGGCGATAACTGCCGTAACATGGCGCGGCGGATCGAGCGTTGCGATCGGTATGTGCTGGAGCGCGCGGCGTGTTTGTTGTACAGCGCGCCACTGACGCGCACAAAGTTGGCAGGTACTAAGGTGCTCCTGGAGTTGCTGATTTTGGGCGAAACTAAGCTCGGCGCGCACTGCGAGCAGCGCGGACGCATCGGTACACCTCATGCTCCCTGCTCCTTTTCATACAACTGGCTGAAGCGCGCACAAGCGCGCGCGAGCCGGACTCGAATTGTTGATGCTTTCTCGCCGGAGAGCGTAGCAATGTCGAACGATGTCAAGCCGACATATTCGTGGAGCAGCAGCACCTCGGCTTCGCCTGGGCGAAGGCGTGCCAGGCAGTCGCGGACGATCTGGGCCTGGATCACATTGGCTTCAAAGCTTGTCGTATGTGTCAGCGCTTGCAACGAGAGCCAGCGCCAGCGACGCTGGCGGCGAAGGTGGTTGTAGGCCAGGTTGGTGGCGATTCGGTAGAGCCAGGCTGATGGATTGTCGGGAGGCTGCGCTGGGTTGAGCGCTAGCAGCGCCCGCACAAAAGTGTCTTGGAGCAGGTCGGCAGTAGTTTCGGCCTCACTGACGAGGCGGAGCAGGTAGCGAAACAGCGCCGCGTGATACAGTTCAAACCACACGGCGAGCAGCTGATCGTCACCTTTTAGCGTTGTTGGCACGGCGTTCATCCGCCTGGCTCCTCATCAGATACGCGTATGTCTATATATATGACACGCACCTGTTGCGAAGTGCTACAACCGCGCTGACACATGCGTGAAACGACGCACATCCATCCTATGCTGAACGAGCGCAGGGTTGTTGTGCGCGCCGCTGCCCACGTCAATAATGGCGACAGGAGACGCGGAGCTGTGGAGACGAGGAGACGAGGCGGTAGGAGACGAGGAGGCAAACAGGCGCGCTGCGCGCGCTGCCTCCTCTGCGCTTCAACATTAAAACCCTTGCGGTTGAAATCGAGCGCTGCGTTCTCCGCGCTTAATCGACCCGGTAAAACCCACCGCGCGAAAGAATGAGCGCGCCAAGGCCAAAGCTAGCGGCAGCATAAAGACCGAGCACGGCGAAGAGCGGGTTGAGCATGACGCTGAGCCCAAGCGCAAGCGCGCCGAGTGCGACCAGGCCGAGCGCTGCAGCCGGTACCGCCAGTTGGCTCTGGCGGCTCGCGCCGAGGGCGTTGCCAATGCGGAAGCTGACAATAGCCAGGCCCAGCAGGAATGGCAACTGAGCGAGCACCAGCAGCAGCGGAACCAGCGGTAAACCCAACAGGGAGAGCGTGAAGACGGCGACACCCGAAAAACGATCGCCGCGTAGAGGAACGCGGTCAACAGCCCGAAGCCAAGCGCGTGTGCTGGGCGCTGCAGCAGCAGCGCCGCCGCTGTACGCAGCCGCCGCGGCCAGATCAGCGCCGCCAGGCTTGTAAAGAGCAACACAAGCCCGCCGACAAGCACTCCCGGCAAAACCCCAATCGGCGTCGGCTCGCCTAGCGCCTGATTGTCGCCGAAGAACCCTGGCAGCCCGGCCAACACAGCGCCGTCCGTCAGCTGTGGTGCAAGCTGTGCGCCGACGACACGCGCACTGTCAGCGCGCGCGATCGTGCCCGCCAGTGCAAGAATATGGCCGCCAACTTCAGCCTGCGGCCCCAGCACAATCGTGCCGCCGTAACTGACTACATCGCCGCTCACCGCGCCCTCGATCGTGATCGTGCCGCTCCAATTGGTGACATCGCCCTCGACACTGCCGAGCACAACAATAGCGCGGCCCAGGCTCGCCAGATCGCCCTGATGTGCCTCACCGACGGGGACGAGCAGGTGCGGCTCCTGGGCCTGTACGGCGCTTGGCGTAAGCAATAGGGAGAGAATAAAGATAAGAACGAGCGCGCGGAAATGCCGCATCAGCCGACCTCCGCCCGCGCATGGAGCAATTCGACGCGCACAAGCTGCCACCAACCCCACGCCCCAGCCGCAAGCAACGTCAGCGCGACCAGCAATGTGGCCGGGCCAGGCACGGTCAACAAATTGAGGATCGGTTTTGCGGCTAGGGTCAGCACAAAGATCGCTTCGCCGAAGCTTGTGTTGAGCGAGGCGAAGAGCCGCGCCGGGCCAGTGCTATCGCCGAGCAGACCCCAAAGCCCGATCATGTTAAGCAACAACACTAAGGTTAGCGGTGTTGCGATCGCTAGACGCCCGCCGAGCGCGCGCCGCCTGCGTTCGGCTCGTAGCGTCGCCGGGCTCGCCTTGGGCAGAGCCGCTATTACACGACGGCTCAGTTGGCTCGGTGGCGGCACCACAACTGGCTCTTCATAAGCGGCTAGCAGGGCGCGCATCGCCTCATCATCGTTTAATTCGTTTCGTCCCATAGCTCCTCTCTATCTTGCTGTAGCACTGTCTCCAGCATTTTGCGCGCACGATGCAGCCGTGTTTTCACCGCACTCTCGCTCAGGCCAGTTACCTCGGCGATCTCAAGGTACGACAGATCCTGCCAGTAGCGCAGAACCGTGATCGAGCGGTACTGTTCGGGTAAAGCTTGCAGAGCTTGCTGCACCGCCGCCCGCTGCTCGTTTAACAGCGCGTTACGCTCGGGGCCGGTACGCGTGCTCGGCAGCCAGAACGCCACATCGTCAAGCGTCAGCCAATCGAAGCGCCGTCGACGCAGCCGATCGATACAGTAGTTCGAGGCGATCGTCAACAGCCACGTAACGAATTTTCGCTCCGTATCATAGCTGTCGAGGCGGCGATAGGCGCGCAGAAATATTTCCTGCACAGCGTCTTCGGCATCCTGGGCGTTGTTCAACATGCGGTAGGCCAGGTTGAAGACTGCGCCCGTGTATCGTTCCACCAACTCGGCAAAGGCGCGCTGATCGCCCGCCAGCGTTCGCTGGATGAGCACAGGCTCATCGTCCAGAGCTTGCATGCGCTCGCGCTCCGCTACAGTGAAATACGCACATCGGCGCAAAAGGTTGCATCATCTGAATGGACTTTAACTTGCGCGAGAGCGCTGCTTCGTGTACCATCAGAGCAGCGCCCTGTAGGGGTGGCACGTGAAAGAACAGCATTCCCGACGCATGTGGAGGGCAGCCGTGGCAGGCAGCTACAACCGAGACCAAATCCGCGCCGCGCTCGCGGAGACTGACCCAAATTTCAGCAATTATCTCGATCTCGAAAGCGGCCAGGTGATTCGGGTGAACGATACCGATGGTAGTGCGGACGGCGAGGAGCTGCGCAACGCTATCTTCGCCGGCTACGGCGACCGCTATCGCTACATTCCCGGCGGCAACACCGCCCCCGGCGATAGCGACATCCAGACATGGCTGGAGGCCGAGGGGCTCTAATGGTTATGGTGCGGCGTGCAAAGCGCACCGCACCATAACCACCTTTTTTACGCTGCGCTCGAAGCGCTAGGTTCGTTTATCATACGGCTGCCCGAGCGCTGCCGGGCCAATCGCCCGACCGATCAGGCCAGCCAGCACGACCATTGTCACCAGGTACGGGAGTATTTGCAAGAACTGCGTCGGCACCGGGAAGCCGAAGGCCTCGACTTTCAGGATCTGAAAGCGCGTCGCCAGCGCATCGGTATAGCCGAAGAGCAAGGCCCCGCCAAAGGCTCCAAACGGCATCCACTTGCCGAAGATCACCGCCGCCAGCGCGATAAAGCCCTTGCCAGCGGTCATCCCGTCGTCGAAAGCGCCCACGGTCTCCAACGAAAACCAGGCCCCCGCCAGCCCGGCGATCAAGCCGCTGACGAGCACACTGATGTAGCGTCGTCGTGCCACATTGATGCCTACGGTGTCGGCGGCGCTCGGCTTTTCGCCCACCGCGCGGGTGCGCAGCCCCCAACGTGTGTAGAAGAAGATCAGGTGTGCAAGCGGCACCATAATCAACATACCCAGAAAGATCGGCTTGCCGGTGAAGATCAGCGGCCCAAGAATGGGGATCTGGCTGAGCACAGGCAGTGCCAGCTCAGGCATCGTTACGCGCCCGCCCGACGAGTCCACAAGAAACGAGCGCCGCACATAGCCTGTCAGGCCGAAGGCGAGCAAGTTCATCGCCGTACCGCTGATCACCTGGTCGGAACGAAAGCTGATCGAGAGCGTGGCGTGCAGCAGCGAGAGCATACCGCCTGCCAGCATCGCCGCGACGACGCCAAGCCAGATATTGTTTGTCGCCACAAAGGCCGCGAAGCCGAAGCCCGCCCCGATCAACATCATCCCCTCGATGGCGATATTCACCACGCCCGAGCGCTCGGCAAAGATGCCCGCCAAGGCACCAAGCGCCAGCGGTGTCGCCAGCCGGAGCGTCTCCGCGGCCAGCGTGTACACGTTCGTCTGCTTGCCAGCCGCTGTCGGCACTAAGACGGCGACAAAAAAGGTGGCTGTGCTCACCCACATTAACACGCGCGCCAGTTGCTGTGTCTGCGGCACAAACTGCAATGCACCGCTTACTAGGTAGAGGAGCCCCAGCAGCAGCATGGTCAGCGTAGTTGGGAAGTCGACGACCAGCGCTCTGCCTGGCCCGAAGCCGAGCTTGGTGATCTGTGGTTCAGGGCTGCCCAGTTGCGGCAGATAGAAGGTCATCAACCCGACGCCCAATAAAATGAACAGCCCTGCGATCACCTGCTGGCGATCGATCCCTCGGCGACGCTCGGCCATGCCTCTTCCTTTCTACGGGCAATTGCTCTGTGCTTTCCATGGTACCACATCCCTTACCGGTCGTATATTCTGCTTTTCTCCTGCGAGAAGCACGAGCCGAACACCAAGAACCGCGGCCGCAGTTCAGTTCCCGGTGCTCGGCTCCTGGTGCCTCAACGAACGATCGGCAAATACGTTAGGCCCAGTTGCTGCGGGCGGCTGTTGTTCCAGAAGGCGCGATAAGGCAATATTGTGCTATCGATACTGAATGTCACGATACGCCCCGGCACACCGCAGCCCGCGTATTGCGCGCCGTCGTCGGCGAATACGCTGATCGCGTAGACGATCTTGCCGCTGCCGCAGGTATTCCAGCGTGTTCGTCTGGCCTGCACACCTTCTCGCCGATGCGCGCTACGACCGTCGCCGCCGCCGCGCACCCCGGCAC
>JAAUTF010000118.1 GCA_012031775.1 Candidatus Altimarinota bacterium
CCTGGCGGCTGAGCAGCTGAATATGCAGGCTGAGCGCCATGATCTCCTCGCCTGTGTCGCCGATCCGGCCAGCAGCTTCGATATACATCCGGTGCAGATGCAGCTTCTTGCTCCACAACGCGCGCACATAATAGTAGAACTCAATGCCTCTGGCGATAACGATCACCTCGCGATCCCGCTGCTGCTCGAACGCCCACACCAGCGCCGCAAAAAGCGTCGGTTCGTCGCGGTCGAGCGCTTCGAGCCGGGCAATATCGTCGAGGGTGTAACCGAAGCGCCTGCGTGCCGCACTGCCCATTCAAGCCAACGCTCGCGGGCCTGCCGTATAACCGTGCGGTGCTCAGCCTGTGCCGTTTGCAGGAACGCACGCGTCAGTGGGTGTATCGTGTGGCGCGTCGCCGCCTCCGCGTCCGGCCACTGCCCGTCGCTGCCTTCGGTTTCCAGCAACGCCAATTCGGTGAGCTGCCCCACGGCTTCGAAAAAGGCCGCCTCTTGTAAACCGGCTACCTCGGCGAGAACACGATGCTCGACCCTGGTGGGGAACAGCGTTGCGGCGAGCAGAATGTGCTGCGCGTCTTGGCTGAGCAGCGACCAGCCCATCGTAAACAGATCGACAAACAGCCCCTCGCTCCCGCCGCGCAGTTGCTCGATCGCCTGCGCCAGCGGCTGGCCTGTGCGTTTCACCAATCCGAGCGCCACAACCAGCGCCTGCGGGTTGCCGCCGGTCAGGGCGATCAGCTGGTGTGCTACCGTGTCTGGATAGTGCAGCTGCAGATTCAGCTGGCGCGCGCGCGCGGCGATCAGTTCGCGCGCTTCGCCCTCGGCCATCCCGCCCAGCTCCACTAGCCAGGCTCCTTGTTGGAATTCCTTGCGGTATTCGCGCGTCGTGATCAGCGCCTTGCTCGGCTCGGGCAGCCGCATCAGCCAGTGCAGCAGCGCCATATCGACGATCGTCTCGAAATTGTCGACGATCAACAAAACACTGTGGCGCTTAAGCAACTGCTCGACCTCACGACGTTTACGCGTCGGGTCGAACTGCGTCAGGCCGGGGTAATCGAGTGTGTAGGCGATCTCGTCTAGCACCTGCGTAAGCGCGGTCGAGCCAGGGGTGTCTTTATCGCTCACCCAGACTGCTGCATGGAAGCGCGGTGTAACGAGGCCGGTTTCTAGTGGGTACACACAGTTGGCGGCGATCTCGCGCGCCAGGCTCGTTTTGCCCATCCCTCCCAGGCTGACGATAACTACCAGCGCGCAGCGCTGCTGCAAGCCCTCAAGCACGGCAGCGTAGGGCGCGGCGCGCATCACAAATTGGCTTGCCGTCGGCGGCGGCAAGTTGTCGTAGCTGTGATCGCGTCTGGGCGGCGCAGGCTCGGGCGGGAGCAAGCGCTCGATCAACGCCGCCGCGTCGTGGTAGCGCGCTGCATGCAGAAATCGTTGCAACCAGGTGCGGTTCAGGTACGCGCGCTCAACGCCCGCTTCTGCCAGCACCTCGATGATCTGTGGGTCGCGGGGCACATAGCCTGCTTTGAAGCGGTGAATGGCCGTAGGTGCCATACAAATGCGCTCGCTCAGCTCGGTTTCGATCAGCGCCACATTCTGGCCTTCGAAATCCGCGATCGCATTGACCGCGCCGCGCACCAGGTGGCCAAAAAGTTTATTGACAGAGTGTGACATAGGCGACCTCGATAGATCAGAAGACCAAGCATCACCAGGAATACACTCAGCGCTGCCCAAGCCCACCACGGTAGTCGCTGCCACCCGGGGAGGGTCATCAGAGCGCGCTCGCCGTCGCCGATCAGCACAAAGCCGGCCCAATAGTAGGGGCTAGGGTACAGCGTGCGTATGTCCTGCTGCGCTTTGCGCAGCGCGTCGGCTTTGCTTTCTCCGCCTCGCAGGTGGGTATAAAAGCGCGTCATCAGCTGTTGGGTTGCGTCATCGGGCACTAGCCATAAGGAAGCCACAACACTTGGCGCGCCAGCGAAGAAGAACGCGCGCGTCAGTCCAACCATATCGTCGCCATCGCTCAGCATGCCCAGGCTGGTCTCGCATGCGCTGAGCACCACGAGTTCAGCCTGGCGCAAATTTAGCCCATATACCTCGGCTACCTCCAGACGCGCACTGCGGTCGTGGCCGCTGCGCGCTACGGCTGGCACGGTGTTCGGAGGCGAAGGTGCCAGGGTGAGGTAGGAGGCCAGTGGTGCATCGGGCATGTATTTGCCATGGGTAGCGAAGTGAATGATGTCAGCTCGTTCTGCATGTTCGCGCACAATACGCTCGGTTGCTTGCTCGCCCAGGTACACCTGGCCGAGAAACAGCTCACCGATCGCCTCGGCCTCGATGGCAGCGCTGGGCAGGGTGTAGTCGGCGTTTGCAAGCACCAATACCTGCGGCGCAGCATCGGGGGCGGGCCGCGGGCGTTGAACGAACGGTAGCACGCTGGCGCTCGGCAACAGCGTGAGTGTTACATCGTCTAATAACATTTCGCCACTGCCATCGCCCAGTGCGGCAAAGGGAAGGTAATGCAACGGGCCGTAGGGCACAATCAGCAGATCGGGCGTGCGTATATGGGCACGCAGTGGCACGAGCAGCTGCTGATAGAGCCACACGGCAGCTTGTGGTTGGCGCAGCTTCTGCATCGGCGGAGCGTGAACCAGCTCTTCGCGCAGCTGGTACACCTGCTGCGTCAGCGCCGCGCGCCCCACCGGCAGCTCAATGGTGATCGCCGCATCGCCGGTAAGCACAAAGGCCAGGCTACCTTCGTCGCCGATCCAATAGGCGACCATAGTCGTCGTATGAGGCAGCAGCGCCTGCACTTCCGCCCGTGTGAGCGGTGCCTGGATACGATCGGGCACAAGCGCGGCCAGCTGCTCGTCGCGTGCTTCGATCGCCAGCACAGCGGCGATATGCGCGGCCTGCATCTGCGCCGCCTGCACTTCCAGGTCAGCTACCCGCACAGCGGCAGGGCTGCTCTGCGCACGCGCCATGGTAAGCGCAGTCTGCGCCTGCTGCGCGGCAAGCGCAGTCTCGTGTTCGCGCTGAAACAGGCTGTTGGCCGTGTCGTCGTGCAGTTCGATCGCACCGCTCGCCAGGCTGTCTAAAAAGGCGCGTGATCGCCCACGTTCGCTGAGCGCAAACGCCAGCTCGTCCTGCTCTAGTTGGTGAGCCAGCCAGACCGGGCTGGTGTAGGTGTAGAAATTCTGGTCGACCAACCCCCATCCGTGCCGCCTCGCTCCCGGCGGCGGCGCGCACGGTATCGAGCACATCTACTGCTTGCAGCCGCGCATCGAGCGCCGCAGCGAAGCGCTGCTGCGCCTCATAATCGCGACCGATACGGGTTAACGCAAAGGCCTCGACATCGGGCAACTGGAGCGCGCGGGCGATGGCTACAACTTGTCGGTAGCTCTCCTGCGCTTCCTCGTAACGCCGCTGCGCGCTGTAGATCTCGCCAGTGTATAGCAGCTGAAATGCTTCACCGCTCCGATCGCGTTGCTCACGTGTGATCTGAACAGCCTGTTGCGCCAGATCGAGCGCCAGATCGTAACGCCCTTGCTCACGATAAATCCTGCCGATCGCGCCGATCACGCTAGCTTCCTTCGCGCGGTCAGCGACTTCGCGCGCCCGTTGTTGCGCCTGCTGCAGCACCGCCAGCGCTGCGTCGTAGCGCATTTGTGCGCGGTGTATTTTGGCGATCCCTTCAAGCGCGAGCAGTTCGCTAGCGTAGTCGCCACGCGCACGGCTCGCATCACGCGCCTGTTGGTAGAATGTTAGCGCTTCATCGTAGCGCTGCTGGATGAACGAGCACTCGCCATTGTTGAAAAAGACCGCGCCGGCAACATTGAATCGCTCATCGTCACGGGCGATCGCCAGCGCCTGCTGCCCCAACGGTAGCGCCTCGGTGCAGCGCCATTGCCCCACCAGAACGACCATCGTAAACAGCAGGCCGACGCTCTCGAAGATGCCGTCGCCGGTCTCTTCCCGGATCTCACGGCCGATCTGCTGCATCTGTTGTGCTGAGTCGAGCGCTTCGCGGTAGTGGCGCTGGTGGTGCAACATACTAAACTCGGTGCCGAGCAGCGCCATCTCGCGTGGGCGATCGTGCAGCGTGCGCGCAATCGCGCGGGCGCGGGCGTACGCACCAAGCGCCCTGGCAAAGTCGCCGCGCTCCTGGAGCAGCGAGCCGAGCGCCGTGGCACATTCACCCATCAGTTCGGTTTCGCTGTCGGCTATTGCCTCGGCATCGGCCACAGCGGCTTGAAGAAGCGGCAGCGCAGTCTCAGGCTGGCCTTCCGCTACAAGCTGCAAGCCCTCACGACACTGTGCTTCCGGCCCATCCTCATCGCCAGCGCGGTAAACACTATATGCGAGCTCGCTTACGTGGGAGAAGCTGCGTCGTAATGCGCTGAAGCTTTGAGATCCTGCCTCCTGCCTCCCAACTGCTGCGGTAGGCCCCGCCAACACAGTCGCTGTCGGCACAAAAGTGACAAGCACAGCCAGCACAAGAACGACCGGCCACAGCTTATGCCAGATCGGCCAGGAGCTGGCGCAATTCGCTTTGCGCTTCGGCATCTCCAACTCTTGATAAACTGTAGTGCCTGCTGATAATGTACAATCGCACGCGTGCGATTCTCAGCACCGCCAAGCCGACTGTGAACTAGACCCAACATTCGATTCGCCTGCGCCTCGGCCCAGGTGCTCGCCGTTGTTGTCGCCGCTGCAAGCGCCTGGTTATACGGCGCAATAGCCAGATCCGGCAGCCCTACCGCAAGATACAGGTCACCAAGTAGTTGCAGCCTTGCCTGCTCTGCACTGGTCGACGGCGTCTCGAGCAGCACCAGGGCCTCGGCGTACAGGCCGTTTTGCGCGTACTGGTTCGCCAATAGCAACCGCTTTGCCTCTGCTTCCAAGGCCAGCTCTGCGATCAGCGCGCCATCGGCCTGTAGCGCCGCCGCCTGTTCGTCGCCAAGCACCTGCACCCCGGTACCCTGCGCGCGCTCCTCCTGGCCGTTGTCAGCGGTGACCACAAAGCGGTAAAGTGGGCCAGACTCCAGCGCCAGCTGATCGGCGGGATAGACGAGGGTTGCACTGTTTTCTACCGTCTTGCGCCAGATCTCGGCTCCCTCGCGGCGCAGAACCACCGTGTAGCGCGCCCGATCCTCCACCGCCGTCCAGCGGATGGTGGGCGTCGTCGTCAACAAGATGCTGGCGCGTGGTACGATCACCCGTGGAACTGCAGCTTCGGCGGAGCTAAGCACGGCGTTGGCCCACTCGGCCTGGTCGATCGCAAAGATAAAACGATTCGTGTTCGACGAGCATGGCACCGGCTGCGTTGCGGCTTGCAGCACGACCGCAGTGCCGTCGGCACATACTACGCTTGCCTGGCCGCCCGCGCTTACACGCAGCCGGTCGCCTGCTCGCAGCGTTGTGCCTGTCGCCACCGCTACATAGCTGTTCCAACCGGCGCGCTGCACATCTAATGTGCCCTGAATATTTGCGACAAGCCCGATCGGCATGCCTTCTGGCCCTGCTGCGCTGCGCAAGCTCACCGCCAGTACCACTACAAGCAACAGCGCTCCGCTCAGCGCCAGTGAGAGGCGGGTTCGGCGCTGAAACCAGCCCCTCAACTGCACTCGCCGAAGCGCGACCACCGCCGTTGCCTTAGCGGCCTTGTTCTGTGCAGGCAGCACCTGTACATCGTACACCGCCTGGATATCTAGCAGCTCGATCAGCGCTGCCTGGTGCGTGTAAAGCGCTACCAGCCAGCGCGCGCTCGACTCGGGCAGCTCCAGCGTCACCCGGATGCTGCCCGCCTCAACCCGCACGATACGAATCTGGTCAGGCTGCAAGCTCGCGAAACGCGCCACGATCTGTATCAAACTGGAGCGCTCACGATCGCTGAAGTCACCGATCTCACCCGGCAGCACAATCGTCACCTGTGCCTGTGTCAGGCTGGCAGAAGGAGGTTCTTGGTGCAGCATCAAGCTGTTCATAGCCGGGAACGTATGATCGCCAGGCGGCGCTACGGTGGGCTGCTGCACCTGCAACGCGATCAGCAGATCGCCCAACGAACCACGACCCTCGCGCACATCCACCCATTGCAACGAGCGGATCAGTACCCACAAGCCGCCGCGCGCCTGCTCAAGCAAAACGGGGATAACACGGCGCTGATAATCTTGTGCCAGCAGCACTTCGTTTTTTACCGACAGCGAAACAACACTATGCCGCGTGACAAGCACGACAACCGCATGCGCCGTTTCCAACCAGGTCAGCAACTGCTCTGTCCAGTCTTCGCCCGCGGCCTCCTCCTGATCCCACCAGACCGTGACGCCCGCCGCCTCCAATTGGTCGTGGAGCGTCCGGGCATAGTCAAGATCTTTGCGCGAGTAGGACAGAAACACGCAGTTAGCAGCCATTCGCTGACCTCGCTCTTTCGCCCCGAGACGCGTAAAATCCAGCGCTACTTCCGAACAATTTGGCATACATCCATGATGTACTTATAGCGGCGGGCAGAACCGCTGAGCCAGCCTTATCCTGATAGCAGAGCGTATCATGTATCTTTCCGCCGGTATACCAACCGATCAGCTGCCCGCTCGCCTGAACCGGCCCTTTGCCATCGCAGTCACCGGTCACTGTCAGCTTAGCAACCTGGCCACCAGACGTTTTGTGGAACGGGCCTTGTCTACGCTGCTCGACCAGCTTCAGCGTTTGGATCTCGGTGACATTGTAGCGCTTTCTGGCCTTGCCGCCGGTGTCGATACGATCTTCGCCGAGGTGGTGCTAGCGCAGGGTATCCCACTCGAATCCTGCCTCGCCTGCGCCGACATCGCCGCGAACTTCGCCCCAGGCCCTGAGCGCGAACGCTTTCTGATGCTGGTCGAGCGCAGCCGCCGGGTGTATCACCTGCCCTATATAGCGCGCTCGAACACGGCCTACATGGCCCTCGGACATTGGCTAGTCGACACGAGCGATCTGCTGATCGCCGTCTGGAACGGCCAGCCTGCCGCAGCGCTCGGCGGCACAGGCGACGTCGTCGTGTATGCACGGCAACGCGAGCGCCCTGTGATCCACATCCATACCGTCGAGCGCACGATACGGCTTCTACTGCCCACTCCGTCTAGTCGATAATTCGGCAGCGCGCCAGCCCTTTATTTTGTCGCCGGGCGCGAACCCTGAAAACCGAACACCGACGCTCGACGAGCGATAGCTTCAAGGCCAAGCTCTTTGCGCATATCGTCGAGCAAGAGCTGGAGCAACGTGTCGAGTGGTTCGAGCGAGCCGTTGTTTAAAATCATATTCACCGCTTCCGCCGTGTATTGAGCCTCAGCGCTCGTACCATACACTTCGATAGTAGCCGTGATGTCGGAAAGCAGGTGCGCGATCTGGCCGCCATCTAGCCCTGCCACGAAGACCCGAAGTTCAACCATCCGCTTGTATGTCTCGGCGAGTGCTGTCACCCGTAGCTTCCCGCATTCCGTCGCACGGCGTGTACTGGCCATAAATGCCTGGCCCACCCACCAGGCCATACTCGTAAGTACAACTGTGGTGATCAGTGCCATAAACTCCATGATGTGTCTCCATTCTGGAAAGAAGCTGGTGACGTTGCTCGCAGCGTAGCCGCCAGCTTCTCCGCAACTATGGTGTCACTCTCCATTTGGATCAAGCGGGAGGGCAGGCACCTCGGCGACCGGCGATGTTGCAGCATTACCCAAGCCAAACAGCACCGAAAGCGATAGTGTCCAGATGCTGTAGGTTGTGGCCGTCGTCGTAAGTTGAAGTTTCGTATCGCTTGGGCAAAGCATAGCTGACAGCCAGCCAAATTTGTCTGGCGTTCGTGCAAAATTTTTTGCATATTGCATGGCTGACGACTTCAATGCGACGGAGCGTGCCCAGTGCTTACATCTTTGGCAGCTGGCCTTTCGTCTTCAAGCTGCTTCGTCTCTAGCTGCCACAGGTCGCGCAATTCCGCGCTGCTCGCCAATAGCGCATCGAGGCGGCCCTGCGCCTCAACACGCCCTTCCTTCAGCACGATAATCCAGTCGGCGCGCTGTAATGCGGCACGCCGATGCGAAACGACTAAGCAGGTAACCGCCGACTGGCTACAGGTGGCCGTTTCGGCAAGCGTGCCCGGCTGTACCCTGGCGCCTGTCACCTGTGCGCGCTGATCGAGCCGCTCCCACATCAGCCGCTCGGTCTCAACATCGAGCGCGCTCGATACGTCGTCGAACACCAGCAGCTCCGGCTGCCGCACAAACGTGCGCGCGGCGGCGGCGCGCTGCATTTGCCCGCCGCTCAGCCGCACCCCGCGTGGCCCAACCATCGTTTCCAGGCCATCGTCTAGCCGTGGAATGTCGCGATCGAGCACTGCCTGATAAAGCGCCGCCTGCAGCGAGATGCCGTCCCCCGGTGCGGCCGCGCCCAGCCCCATCAACAGATTATCGCGCAGCGTTTCGCTGAACAGCCGCGGTACCTGCGGCGTGTAAGCCACTTGCGGCGGTGCCATAAACCCGGCCAGGTCGTCGATCCGCTTATCGTTCCAGCGCACTTCACCCGCCTGCGGCGTCAACAGGCCCAATAGCGCCCGTAACAACGTGCTTTTGCCGCTGCCGATTCGCCCGGTGATAACCACAAATTGTCCCCGTTCGATGCGCAAGTTCACCGCCGCCACGCCGTGCTCGCTATCGGGGTAGCGATACGTCAGCCCGCTGGCGGCCAGCGTTTGCAGCGCCGTTTGCTCGGAGCGCGCCGGTGCGGCCACCGTCGGCAAGGCTCCGCGCATCCGCACATCCCTGTCGTGATTGGTGAGCACCTCGTCAGCTGCGCCCTGTAATAGCTCAATAGCGCGCCGCAAGGAGACACCCACCTGGTGGTAGCGCGTCACATAGCCGCCAACCATGCCCATCACAAAGGCCATCCAGCCCAGGTACGAGGCGAAGAGTGCAAAATCGCCTACTGTGAACTGGCCAGACTGCAACGATTGCGCTGCCAGGATCAGCAAGACGCCGGTGGCGATGTTCGCTGCGCCGAACGAAAAGGCGTTGATCAGGTTCGTCAGCAGCTGGTCGCGCAGCGCCGCCGCACGCCGCTGTTCGTTCACGCGCTCCAGATGCGCTACCACATGTTGTTCCGCCCCGGCGACTTTCACCGCCTGCACCGCGCCAAACAGCTCGCCCAGCAGGCCGGTCACCTGCCCGATCGACTCCTGGTTCGCCTTGCGGTAGCGCCGGATGCGATTGTTCAACAGGTTAACAAAAGCCAGTGTGATCACCAGCGGCAGAAAGCCAAACAGCGTAATCCGTATGTCGATGCGTGCCAGCGTGACAAAGGCGATACCAAAGGCTAGCAGCTGCCCTACCGGGTCGGCCGTCCAACACATAAACACACTAATATGCATCATGTCATCGCGCAGGCGGCTAACCGCTTCGCCCGGCGATGAGTCGGACGGCAGGGCATGGGCAGCAGGGCGGCCCAGTATTGCGCGTAACAAGTTGTGGCGCATCAGCGTCTCAGCCACCAGCATCGCCGCTTTTTCGCCGAGCGGGTACGCCAGCGCCGAAACGAACGCGCGATAGCGATCCCGACCAACAGCCCGGCTAGCGCCCAAATTCGTCGCACGCGCATCCGTTCGTCAGCAGCGCACCATTAGAAAGCTGGTCGAAGATCTGTCGCACAAAGAGGCCCGGCAGCAGCGGCCAGAGGTAGAAGCTGATAATGCCTAGCGCGCTGATGATGTACAGACCCGGGCGAAAGCGGATCAGGCGCGCAATATGCCACCACAACGAACGGATTGGCGCTGATGTCTGCATCAAGATACCTCGTACGGGTGCGGCTTCTGCTGAACATCTGGTGTGGGGCATGATCCGTGATACCCTGCCGGTATCGCCCCTTGATCACGCCAGCGCATCTTCCATACCGACACGCAACAACTCGGCGAAGCGCGAACCTGGGTCGCGCACCAGGTCGGCGCGCAGCCCGTGCTCGCGCACACGCCCATCTTCAAGGATCATAATCTGATCGACGCGATCGAGCGTGCGCAAACGGTGGGCAATAATAATCGCCGTGCGCCCGGCGAGCAAACGGGTCAGCGCCTGATCGAGCTGCCGTTCGGTCGCTGGGTCGAGCCGTGATGAGGCTTCATCAAGGATGATCAGCCCCGGATCACGCAGAAAGGTGCGGGCAAAGGCCAACAGTTGCGCCTGGCCCGCCGATAGCCCGCTACCGCCGCTGGCCAGCAGCGTATCGAGCCCGGCGGGCAACGTGCGCACCCAATCGCCTATCCCAAGTATGTCGAGCGCCGCCATCACCCGCGCATCGGCAATGCCAGGGTCGAAGAAGGTTAAATTATCGCGCACAGTCGCGTTGAAGAGCTGGATATCCTGCGTGACAACAGCGACCCGTGCGCGCAGATCGGCATTCGGCACACAGGGCAGCGCAACACCGCCCAGCCGGATCGTCCCCTGCGTAGGATCGTACAGGCGCAGCAGCAGCCGTGTCAGCGTCGTTTTGCCACTCCCAGTGCGCCCGAGCAAACCGAGCACGCTGCCCGCTGGGAGCAACACCGCTACATCGCGCAGCACAAGCTCATCGTCGGGGTAGGCAAAACTCACTGCGTCTAGTTCGAGCGACAGCGGCCCGGCGACGAGCGGCGTCCCTTGTTCTACATCGGCGATCTGCGGGCGCGTGGCGAACAGCTGCTCCACCCGCATAATGCTCGCGGTAGCCTGCTGCAAATCGTCGAGCTGGCGCATCAACTCTTCAACCGGTTCATTCAGCATGCTGGTGTAGGCGAAGATCACGTACACCTGGCCGGGGGTGAGCACGCCGTCGAGCGCCAGGAAGGCCCCGAACGTGAGCGACAAAATGCCGCCGATCGTGATCGCGGTGTTCAAAGACCGCCAGCTCGCCGTACCCAGCAGTGCGCGGATCACACTACTGCGAAATAGCGCCCGCGAGCGCTCGATGTGGCGCCGCAGCACATAGGCCACTCCACCGTTGGCGCGAATATCTTCTGTACCCGACAGGCGCTCTTCCAGCAGGCCGAACAGCTCGGCGCTTGTCTGGCGCTCCTTGACGCTGTACTTCGCCAACGGCCCGGTAATGGCGCTTGCGCACACTACGGCGATCACCACGCCAAGCGCGCTCGGCAGCCCCACACGCCAATCGATCAGGAACAGCAAGATGACCACGCCGCTTAACAACAGGCCGTTGAGGATAACACGCACCACAAACTGCGAGAGGAAATTCTCTAGCTTGGCGACATCGCCGTCCACACGCTCGATCATTTCGCCAGGCGTGCGCGCGTTATGAAACGCCATGTCAAGCTGCAAACAATGGCGGGTAAGATCGGCACGAATACGGTTGGTCGCGCTCAAACCAATGTTTTGCGCTACGTATTGCCAACCCACCAGCACCAGGTTCTGGCCGAGCGCCACCGCAAGATACACTACGCCCAGCCATAGCAGTGTGCGCAACTCGCCGCCGCCGATCGCGCTATCGATAAACGTCTGCACCACACGTGGCAGGCCGAGCTGCAGCAGCAGATCGCCGAGCAGTAATACCGCCAGCACCGCCAGGCGTACACGCTGCGGGGCGAGGTAGGTACCGAGAATATGGCCATACCCTGTAAATGGCATCTGCATGTGTAGATGGCTTTCTTTCACGCGAAGACGGCCTATAGCGATTGTACGCGAAGGTATTCAAGGCAGCGTAGGTCTCAGGCCGGATCAATCGTTCTACCTTCTTTCTTGTGTACGTTTGTATGCAATTTTTACTCTACTTCATGAGAGGAAGTCGTTAATTGGGTAGGTCTATGCTAAACGGTGGTGCGGGCACCACCGGTCAATGAGGGCCTGAAGCGCCTTAGAACGACGCCCCCGACGGCGAGGCGGCTC
>JAAUTF010000119.1 GCA_012031775.1 Candidatus Altimarinota bacterium
GCCGCGCGCGCGGAGATGGCTGAGCGCATCGGGCTGAGCGGCGTGGGCGGGCTACGGTGGGCACAACGCCGACGGTAGGGGTACGGTTGCTGCCGCAGGCGCTGGCCGGTTTTGCTCAGCGTTACCCTGGTATCGAGCTCAGGCTGCACGAGGCTGGCGTGCAGACCTTGATGGACTTGCTTGAGACGGGTGCCCTAGATGTTGCAATTGTTACGTTGCCAGTGGCCGACGAAACGCTGACCGTGGTACCGTTATTGACGGAAGAGCTTGTGCTTGTTGTCGCAGCGGGGCATCCGTTGGCGCAGCGCGGCACGGTAACAATGGAAGAACTCGCGAGCGAGCGCTGGGTGCTCTCGCCGGAGAATTACGATCTGCGTGAAGCGACGCTGACGGCCTGCGAGCGTGCGGGGTTGTGCCGCGGATCGTGCTCGACGGCAGCGAGATGGACACCTTGTTACGATTAGTGGCGGCGGGGGTGGGCATTTCGTTAGTGCCGCAGCTTGCGGTGCAACAGGGAGATGGGTTAGCGATACTTGGCATCGGCGAAATGCACCTTCAGCGTTCGCTCGGTGTTGTCTGGCATGGCGATCGGGTGGCGGTGCCAGCGGCGCGGGCGCTGCGTGAGTTTCTTGTCGCTGAACTCGGCAAAAACTAGGATTTGTTCTTAAAAAATGCTGTGGTGAACTGGATGGCTTTGCCGTCCAGCTCACCACAGCATTTCTTTGTCGCAGACTTATCCACATTTTGTGGATAATTTGTGGAATATTTGTTTTATTCTTGTATTCGTTCGAGGCGCGCAAAGCTAGCGAGCAAGCGGCGTTCTTTATCGCTGAAACGCACCGTCACTTCTTCATCGCCATCGACAAGGCGGCTGCTAAGCACAATGCCCTCGCCGAAGCTGGCGTGGCGCACCTGTTGACCAGGGAAGAAGCTCACGGCAGCCGGAGTGCTTGGCGCACTGCGGCGTTGAGTTGGCGATTGCGGGCTAGCGCGCTCCTCGCGGCGTTGGTTGTTGAAACTGCGACTGGTAAACATCGCGCTCTGGGGCGAGACAACACTAGTGCCACGTTTACGCGGCTGCTTGGAGCAGTTCGCGCGGGAAATATCGGCGAGAAAACGTGAGGGTGTACTGACATTGGTGCGCCCATAGGACGTGCGGCGGAAGGCGTAGAGCAGATAGAGCCGCTGCTTAGCACGCGTTGCTCCGACGTAGAGCAGGCGGCGCTCTTCCTCAATTGAGTCTTTATCGTCGAGCGAGCGGCTATGCGGTAACAGACCCTCTTCGAGACCGATCAAGAAGACAGCGGGATATTCGAGCCCTTTGGCCTGATGTAGCGTAATACAGGTGATCACATCGCGGTCGCCCTCAAGGCTGTCAGTATCGGCGACAAGTGCCACCTCCTCTAAGAACGTCGGCAGTTGAACTTCGATCGGTAAGTTGGCGTAATCGAGCGCGACTGTACGCAGCTCTTGCACGTTATTCCAACGATCGTCTACTTCTTCGCCGCTGTACTCGCGCTGGAGATGTTCGCGGAAGGCCAGCTTATCGAGTGCAAGGTCGACCAATTCGACCAGCCCGATGTGGGTGCGCTCGGCAATCAGGGTGGCGACGAGATCGCGGAAGGCGATTAAGGCGTTGGCAGTGCGCGTGTTAAAGGGCGAACGCCCGCCGCTACCATCGCCGATCTCCTGGAGCGCCTGATAGAGCGGCACACCAAGCTCGGTAGCCCAGCGCGTCAACTCGGCCTCGCTACGGTCGCCGATACCACGCGTCGGGATGTTCAGCACGCGCAGCAGGCTCACACTATCGTAGGGGTTCAGCGCAAGGCGCAGATAGGCGAGCACATCCTTGATCTCTTTGCGCTCGTAGAAACGTGTGCCGCCGACAATCTGATAGCGCAGGCCGCGCGCGATCAGTGCCTCTTCCAGCGCGCGGCTCTGCGCGTTGGTGCGGTACATCACCGCGCAGTCGCCGAGTGAAAGATCGCCGGAACTTATCAGACGCCCGATCTCCTCGGCGACAAACTGCGCTTCCTCCGTTTGGTCGTAGCCCTCGTGCAACGATACATCCAGACCCTGGCCGTTTTCTGTCCACAGCTTCTTGATATGTTTGCGCCTGGCACCGCCGTGGATGACGGCCTGGGCTACATCCAGAATGCTCTGTGTACTGCGATAATTCTGCTCGAGCAGAATAACCTGCGAGTCTGGATAATCTTGCTCGAACTGCAAAATATTACGGATATCTGCGCCGCGCCAGCCGTAGACTGAATTATGTAATGCAGTGTTGTTGGCGATATAATTATGCAAGTGTTCAATGTCGAGGTCGTAGATAAGGCCTTCGTAATCGATCTCTTCAACAGCCACGATCTCATCATCGACGAGTTGGCCATCCTGCCATACCGGCACAATCATTGTCGGTCGCAGGTGGGCTGCGGGCTGGAAAGCGAACTTGTCGCCGGTGGTGAGTGCTGCCCAACGTGCGACATCGCATCCGCCGACTGCGTGTGCAATCTGCTCGGCAAGCTGTGAGGTACGCACAAAATCCTTGTACGATCGTCGATACGCCAGGTCTGACGTTTGCCGGGCCGTGTCATCGAGCCGTTATGGAGCACTTGCTGTTCCAGCATACGATCGCTGGTGTTGAGCCAGACACGATGGCGATACCAGGGTGCTGCCATACTTGGCGCATTGCCGCCAAAAACGGTGAGATGGACAGTCAGGCGCTGTGGTTTCTCGGAACCCTGAATAGCGCTGGGTCGATAATGGGGATGTTCCGCCGACAGACACAGATCTTGCATTAGCCGCGTGGCATTAGCGCGCGTCGATACCTGCGCGTAGAGCCATTCGATCTGAGCGCGAGTGATCTGCATATCGCCGCGACCATCGTTGAAAAAGATTGTTGTCGGCAGACCGTAGGTAACGCTAAAATACTGCTCGTAGATCTGCGCCTCACCACGGGTGCTACAGACCTTGAGGATCCAGGCTTTGTCGGCGCGTTCCTGAGTAACACGCCCCTGAAGCCCTGGCTGCAAGTACGGGCGTACACCATCGGAGCGCGCGCCTTTCGCGACTCCAACACGATAGCCTCGGTCTTCGCGGTACATCAGATAGACGTAATGAACATCTTCGCGCAAGCCGAGGCGGGCGAAGCACATGTGATTCGGGGTGGCTGTAAAGCTTCTACCGCTCGCCAGCGTGCTGCGGATGAGCTTACCGGAATATGGCCTGCTGCGCGTTTTGGTGACGCGGGCAGGTGTCACTGTGCCACGCCCGGCACCGGCAAGCACACGATCACCGACTGCGATCGATTCGATCGGCTGCTCACCTGTTGGCGTGCGCACGAGCGTTCCAGCTGGCAGGCATTGATCCTCATCGCCCACAACAAATAGGTTCTGGTGTTTGCCGGCGAGCTGTTTCACCAATACATACTGAGCGCGGTTGGTGTCCTGATATTCGTCTACCAGCAGGTAGACATAGCGGCTCTGGTAGCGTTCCAGCACCGCCGGGTGTTGCTCGAAGAGGCGCACGGTTTCGACGAGAATATCGTCGAAGTCGAGCGCGTTGCTCTCGCGCAATAGCGCCTGGTAGCGCTCGTAGCAGCGCACCACGATCTCGTCGAAGAAGCTGCGGTTGAGGCGTGCATACTCGGCGGGGCCGACGAGTTCGTTCTTAGCGCTGGAGATCTTGGCGTGAATAGCGCGCGGCGGGTTCTTCTTCTCGTCGAGGTTGAGGTCGCGCAGGACGCGACGCATCAGGCGATCCTGATCGTCGCTATCGTAGATCGCGAAGTCGCGTTCGCGCCCGAGATGTGTAATATCGCGGCGCAAGAAGCGCGTGCAGATGCTGTGGAAGGTTCCCACTGTCAGCGCTTGCGCTGCGCCGCTGCCGATCAAGGCATCGAGTCGCTCGCGCATCTCGCGCGCTGCTTTATTGGTAAAGGTGACAGCCAGAATATTAAACGGGTCGACGCCGACCTCGTTGATCAAATACGCGATGCGGTGGGTGAGCACACGCGTCTTGCCGCTGCCAGGGCCGGCCAGCACCAGCACCGCGCCGTCGATCGCTTGCACGGCCTGGCGCTGTGACGGGTTCAATCCATCGAGAAGTGACACGCCTGATTCCTCTGGTGGATAATGCCAAATGCGGAGAAGTGATTATGTTTGTTCGTGGTAGTGGCGGCTATGCCACCACTACCACGAACAAAGCGTACCTTATTCATCCGAAACTGGTCTAAAAAGGAAAACGGCGAGTCACAGGAGGGCAAAGCCACCCGCGCCGCCAGAACTGACACTAGTGTAGCGGCGCGGGCGCTTGCTGTCAAGGTGTGGAGAGGCTTATTTTCAAACACATGAGCTAACTGACAGAGGTTATGCGGTGGTTCGTTGATAGCGGCCTACTGCGGTCGGGACTCATGCATACGCGGGCGGCGGCGGGCGCGCAG
The DNA here is from genome assembly GCA_012031775.1 of Candidatus Altimarinota bacterium. Taxonomy (GTDB): domain Bacteria; phylum Chloroflexota; class Chloroflexia; order Chloroflexales; family Chloroflexaceae; genus JAAUTF01. The sequence continues at coordinate 4,442 of JAAUTF010000119.1, forward strand.
CGCTATGAACAAGATGGCACCTGCTGCGATCGTGGTTGCGGCTAACAGCCCGGGCAAAGCGTTGTAAGCACCAGCAGCGGGCAAGGCCGCACGCGGCGCTCGCACGTCGATCGGGTTAAAGGCGGCGGGTGCACCGAAGGCCGCGATCTCCCAGGCCCAATTACCAGCGCGTGGCAGGGTGATCTCGGCGATGTAATGACCTTTGGTACCTTCGGGGCGCGCAATGACAACAACCTCTTCGCCGCTCTCCTCATGTCGCAGCGTGATCGTGGGACTAAGATCGGCGAGCGGCGTTATACCGTGTTGCAACACGGTAAAGCCGATAATAAAGGGCTGATCGGCGCTCACGCCATCGTGCTTTGCATCGGTAGGATCGAGCAGGCCACCGGCGTCAAGCGTAATCACTGACCAACCGCCAGCATGCACGGTCACCATCTCTAACAGCGTGAAAGTGAAAGCGAAGGTCAGTGCGGCCAGCAAGATGTTCTTCATGACAGTCCTCCGTTCTGCGGATACAGCCCGCTACACACGAACTGGCGGCTGTAACACCAATTCGCCTGCGGCAAGCTTCGTTATTTCAGCGACTCGGCCACATGGCGGGCCTCGTCGAGCGAAAAGGTGCTTTCAAGCCGGTAGGTTCGTTCATCGTCCGACCAGATCAGCGTATTGCCCTCGACGATGCGACGAAATCGGATCTCGCCATCGGAATTTTCCAGTAGATGCGGTCCTTCAAGCCAGTAGGCCAGCCTGCTATTCACATCGGTCTCAAGCAGAATCGTGGTTCGCTCCTGGTCGAAGAGCGTTTTTTGCACAAAAGCATCTGAGCTTAAAATATGCAGGCTGAGCGTGACCGCATCGGGATCTTCCGGATCAAGCCAGGCCAGAATAAGTGCCGGGCCGTGGATATATTGAAGAAAAACGCGGTCGGGCGGCCCAAGATCGGCAGGATACGTCGGCAAACGCAGCAAGTCGGGTTGGCGGCGTTGCGCTTCACTGAGGCTCAGTTCACCCGCCATATCGAGCAGCGAGCGTGTCTGATCGCTAGAAGCTGGTGCCGTCGCATCCGGCAAGATGCTGACCGTGCCGAGCTGTAGCACACGTGCCACGGTGGCGCGCACTTCGGGCACTATGAAGAGACAAGACACCGCGAGTACAACGCAAATGGCCATTGCCATGCGGCGACTATGTACTGCTCTTTGCTGCTGGCGCGAAGAGTGCAAAAACGCCCTGGTATTCGGTGTAGCTGGGTAGACGAAATCGCGCGCAGCGCGGCGGAGCAGCTCGTCGAGTTGTTGATCGTTGGCCATAGTAGTATGATTGCAGATTGCAGATTTGAGATTGCGGGTTGCGCGCGCCTCATTAGGAATTAGGATGCCATCGGCGCGCTTAGTGTGGCCAAACAAGTCGCTTAAATCTACACTAGTACGCTTCAGCGTACGTCCGCTTTCGGCGAACGCCTGATTGTGGCGGGCTCAAGCCCGCTTCAAACCGGAAACGAACTTCCGCCGCGCTGTACTAGAGCATTTCGCGCACTAGCTGACCTGCGGACGATCGCTGCGCCGCGTCCCCTTGCGGCGGCAATCTACCATCTGCAATCTGCTCTAGTGCGCCTCGCGTTCGGCACGCAGCAGCGGAAAGTCACCATCGATAACTTTGCGTAGGCGGGCGAGCGCCCGACTCAGGCGCGACTTGACCGTTCCCTGAGCTACGTCGAGCGCCTGCGCTACCTCTCGTTCGCCAAGTTCTAGAAAATAGCGCATATAGATGACTTCCTGATCGCTGCGCGATAGGCGACGAATAGCCTGCCAGAGTGTCTGCGACTCCCAGCTTGCCGATGCTCTGGCTTCGGAAAGCGTAATCGTATCGGGTACCGGTTCAAAGCTACGCCTTATAGCTGTCAGGTAGCGCTTAAACGAACGCTGGCGGTTACGCGCCAGGTTGGCGGCGATGCCAAACAACCAGGGCTGTAATGGTCGCTGAGTATTGAAGCTGCCGAGCGCGCGCAGGGCGCGGATAAAGGTCTCCTGAACGACATCCTCGGCCTCGGCAGCGTCGCCCAGCAGCAGGTAAGCCAGCCGGAACAGCGCTTGCTGCTGGCTCGCCACCAGTTCTTCCCACGCAGCCTCCTCGCCTTCAGCGCTGCCTGAATAAGATCGTGAGCCTCCACCGCTGCCTCTTCTCTACGTGGCTCTTAGCGTATATACACCGCTCAGGTGCCAGAAGTTCCCAACCGATCGATTTGTTTCTGCGCTGGCCCACTGTGCTATAATGAGCGCGCCTCGCCCCGAGCCTCCCTCGCGGCCGGCTGGTGAAACTCGTAGTAAAGGAGCAATGGTGAGAGCGACCTCTTCGAAGTAGCAAGATCGTCATGCCGCGCATCGGCTGCGGTAATTATGCTATTCAAGGAGGAAGCACCATGCTTCAAGTTCACCAGCTGCGCAAAGATTACGGCGCAGAGACTGTTCTCATTCATATTAATTTTGTTCTCAACGATGGCGAGCACGTCGGTTTAGTCGGCCCTAATGGCGCTGGCAAAAGCACGCTGCTGCGCTGTATTGTCGGCCAGGAGCAGCCCGATGGCGGTACGATCACGTTCAGCCCGCGTGATGCCGTGATCGGTTATCTGGCGCAATCCTTCTACAGCCAGCTCAGCGCAACCGTGGGCGAGGTTCTGGACAATGCGCAAGCGCTGTTTGTTAGCGCCGAAGCCGAGTTGCAGCGCTGCACCGAGGCGCTGACGGCAACGGAGGATCTTGCGAGCGCGTTATCGGCATATGAACGTGCCCTTGCTGCTTTCGATGCCCTGGGCGGTTACGAGCGCGAGCATCGTGCGGCTGCGGTGCTGGAGGGCTTGGGCCTGGGCGCTATCGCTCGTGATACTTCTGTAGCGGCATTGAGTGGCGGTCAGAAAACGCGGCTCGGCCTTGCCACCTTGCTGCTGCGCGAACCAGATTTGCTCATCCTCGACGAGCCGACGAACCACCTCGACATCGCAGCACTGGAATGGTTAGAGAGTTTTGTGCGCGATTACCCGCGCGCGGTGCTGGTAGTCGCGCACGACCGCGCCTTTCTCGACCGCACAGTGAGCCGCATTCTGGCGCTCGATAGCGCGACGCACACACTTGAGAGCTACGTCGGCAATTACAGCGACTATACGGCAGCGCGAGCACGCGAGCGGGCGGTGCAGGTGGCGGCTTATAAAGAGCAGCAAGAATATATCGGCCAGGTGCAAGGCGACATCGCACGCATGAAGGGCCGCTCGGTGCGGCTGGAGAATGTGAAGACGCCGGCCAATAACCCCGACATGAAGTGGGTGCTAGGCGGCTCGCAGACTGTAGCGGGCAAGTTGGCGCGCATGGCGAAGGCGCGCGAGCGCAAATTGGAGCGTTATCTGGCATCGGATGAGCGTGTAGAGAAGCCGCAAGAGCGCTGGGGCCTCAAGCTCGATTTCGGCGATCCACCGCCGGGCGGGCGGGCGGTGCTGAGTGTGGAGGCGCTGCGCTTTGATTATCGGGCGCGGGAAGAATTCAGGAGTCAGAATTCAGAATTCAGGAGTACAGCTGTAGCGCCAGAACCAAGAACCGAGAACCAGAGAATCAACGATGAAGTAAGTAGCCCTGTTTCCAGTTCTGCCGTATCATACGTCGCACAGTGCGGCCGCCTGCTGATCGACGGCCTCTCTTTTGAGGTCTGGCACGGTGAACGAGTGGCGCTGCTGGGGCCGAACGGCACAGGCAAAAGCACGCTGCTAAAACTGATCGCGGGCGAGTTGACGCCGTTAAGCGGGCGAATAAGGCTGGGCGCGAATATCCGTGTTGGCCTGCTGGGCCAAGAGCACGAACTGCTCAATGCGCGGCGCACAGTGTTAGAAACAGTGCTGCGTGAACGGGCGATCGATGGAACTGCGGCGCGCAACTTTTTGCACTTCTTTCTGTTCAGCGGCGATGCAGTGTTTCGCTCAGTGGGCGCATGCTCATTGGGCGAGCGTTCACGGCTACAGCTTGCCGTGCTGGTGCTGCGCGGCTGCAATTTGCTGTTGCTGGACGAACCGCTGAATCACCTCGATATTGGGGCGCGTGAGCATTTTGAAGCGGCGCTGCAAGCCTACGAAGGGACGGTGATCGTCGTCTCGCACGACCGCGCCTTTGTGGAAAGTTTCGCCGAGCGGCGGATCGGGTTTGAATGATAAGACAAGGCTTCAAAAAAGCCGTTGGTGCTAGTCAGTGGCGGCTACGCCACTGACTAGCACCAACCCATTCCTGAACCTGGCGTTGGCCAGAACAGTTACGTACTGGCCAACGATGTCTAAGGACGAATGAGGTAGGGGCGTAACCTGCTACGCCCTTTACCCACCCGCCCACCTCTTCTACGATCGTAGCGTCTCGACAGTCTCGCGGTCGAGGCGTTTAACGAGAGCAACGAGCAGATCGGCGGCGAGGTCAAAATCCTTGCGGCTCATGATCGCAGTATGTGTGTGAATGTAGCGCACGGCGATGCCGATCACCACTGAGGGCACACCGTTGCCAAAAATATGCATACGCCCGGCATCGGTGCCGCCACCGGCTATCTTATCGAACTGCAAGGGGATATTAGCCTCTTCGGCGACATCGATCACCAGGTTACGCAGACCGGTGTGCGGGATCATACTACCGTCGAAGATCAGCAGCACCGGGCCGCCGCCGATCTTGCCCTGCACATCGTCGGGGCTGACGCCCGGCATATCGCCGGCCACGCCAGTGTCGAGCGCGATACCGATATCGGGCTGAATAAGGTTTGTGCTGGTGACAGCGCCGCGCAGCCCGACTTCTTCCTGCACTGTGCCGACGCCGTAGACAATATTTGGGTGTGCTTGTCCTTGCAGGCGGCGCAGTGTCTCGATGGCGAGCGCGCAGCCGAAGCGGTTGTCCCAGGCCTTAGCCATCAGCAAGTCGGGGTTCTTCATCTGGCCGAAGGGGCCAACAGGTACTACCATATCGCCGGGGCGCACGCCCCACGACTCGGCCTCGGCGCGCGATGCAGCACCGATGTCAATGAACATCTGCTTACGATCGACCGGCTTCTTGCGCTCTTCAGGCTCAAGGATATGGGGCGGTTTCGAGCCGATCACGCCGATGATCGGACCAGTGCGTGTATAGACCTCTACGCGATGTGCCAGCATCACTTGCTCCCACCATCCGCCGAGGGTCTGGAACTTCAAGTAGCCATCGTCGGTGATGCGCGTGACCATAAAGCCGATTTCGTCGAGGTGGCCGGCGAGCATGATTTTGGGGCCGTTCTGCTGGCCCACTTTGCGGCCAGCAATGCTGCCGAGGTTATCTTGCACGATCTCGCCGAGCGGCTCAAGATAGCGCTGCATCACACGGCGCACCGCGACCTCTTGCCCTGGCACGCCCGGTGTCTCGGCCAGTTCTTTCAACATCGAAAGTGTTTCGTCCATGCTCTCTCCTTAAATAAAGAGCGGCTGTTTTCGACTTCGCAGCGTAGCCACAAAATCGACGACAGCCGCTCTCAATCTGCTTGCCGGATACGGATCCAGATTTCAGCCGCCTCGCGTGTTGCGACAAGGCCATCGAGCTGTGCAGCGCGGAGCGTAGCGAGCAGCGCGCCGTAGTTGTGGGCCGGGCGAAACGCCGAGCCTTTGCAGATCGCGACCATCGAGTAGCGGTGCGAGCGGGCGCAGCTTTTGCACATAATGGCCGATGCGGTCGCTGGCGGGTGTTTGTTCTGCGTAGTGTACCACAAGCAGGGCGGCATCGCTAAACGGGCGCAGGCTTTGTTCAAGCGCGCTTTCGTATTTGATGGCCATGATGCGCGGCAGCAATTCGTGTAAGGCACCAATTTCGACGACAAGGCGACTGAACTCCGTCGGCAGACGATAGTGTTGTAAAAAAGCCGTGCGCGCAGCAGCATTGAGCGAATAAGTAAGCAATCCGGCGAAGAGCAAGTTGGCTGAGGTCGTAATCTGGCCAGTGGCAAGGGCGTGTTGGAGCCGCAGTTCGGCCTCGGCGAGTGCGGGGCTCCAGTGGAGGCCGGGGGCGAGCGCAGAGCTTACACGCCAGGTATCGGCGCGTTGCACAACAGCGGCGGGCGAGGGCTCGCCAAGCATAAGGCAGAGCTCGTTCTGAATACGTTCGACGCTAAGCAAGCCGAGATACTCGGCGGCAAGCGCATCCGAGAGCACTGCTGCCGTTGTCGGCACAAGTTGCAGATCGAGGCGTGCTGCTAGGCGTAGCCCGCGCAAAATGCGTGTAGGATCGTCGCGGAAACTCTGCGGATGCAGGATACGCAGCTGGCGGGCAGCAAGATCCCGTACGCCGCCGAAGGGGTCGATCAGCTCGCCAGTGTGCAGGATCTCATTGTCGACGAACAACTCGATAGCCAGGGCGTTAATTGAAAAATCGCGCCGGACGAGATCTTCTGCAAGCGGCGCCGGGCTGATCTCAGGCAGTACAGCGGGCTGCGGGTAGTGCTCAACGCGTGTACGCGCCAGATCGATCACGAGCCGCGCAGGGCTGCCGTTCGTGATCAGTGTGGCGGTGCCAAAGGAGGTATGCTGGGCTACAAGCCGCAACGGCAGCTGGGTAAGCAGCGTCGCCGTCAAGGCGGAAACATCGCCCTCTACTGCAAGATCGATGTCACGACCGGCGTCGACGCCGAGCAGCAGATCGCGCACGCCGCCGCCCACGAGGAAGATACGAATATGCTGTGCCTGTGCGATCGCAACGATAGCTGCCAGCAAACGTTGTACATCGGTTGATAATTCTGAAACGACCATACTCACGTCGTATGCTGGTGAGCAATGCTGGGCAAAACTACCACTGCCCACCAGCATACGACCTTCCTTCTTATTTGACAGCCCGTGGCATCGATGATACTATAATTTGCGAAGCGCGGGCGATTAGCTCACGCGGGCGATTAGCTCAGTTGGTTAGAGCGCCACGTTGACATCGTGGAGGTCAGTGGTTCGAATCCACTATCGCCCACCACCCGCATTGTACCACGACCATTTTGCCTGCGCGCCAAACCCAAGAATGGTGACGCTTTGATACGATCCCTCCTGGCTCCGCTTCTGTTCGTTGCCCTGATCCTCGGTGTTGCATCCTGGATTGCCGCGCCGCTTTTTGCGAACACTGAACCTGTGGCTATCTCCTGCCCGAACAATATCGCAACAACGCTCAATGGAAGTGGTGTGCCGCCCTTCGAGCCGCTAGTGGTCTTTCTCAATAACCGTAGTGTGGGCGGCGGTGCCAGTGACGGTGCCGGTAATTATGCCATCGCTATCACGCCGCGAGAGCGCCCTGGCGAATACCCGGTGGAGGTGCGCAGCCGCGAGAACCAGCGCGCTGTGTATGGGCGCTTTATCTGCTTTGTCGATGTGCCGCTCGGGCCGACCGCCACCGCGCCCGATAGCCCGCCCTCTGGCTCGCCTGCTCCCACCGCGAG
>JAAUTF010000120.1 GCA_012031775.1 Candidatus Altimarinota bacterium
GGCACACTGCTTAGGCCGCGTATCCGTCGTCATAATTGCGCGCGCCGCCGCCGGGGCCCATGCGCCGCGTCGAAGCGGTGCGCGGCGCGCTTGATACCGGCGACGAGCTTCTCCACCGGTAACGGTACACCGATCACGCCAGTTGACATAACAAATGTCGACTGTGGTGGTACGGCGAGCGCTTGTTCGACGGCAATAGCGGTTGCAGCGGTAGCCGCAGCGCCGGGGGCACCGGTACAGGCATTGGCATTGCCGCTATTGATAACAACGGCACGCAGCGCTGCGCGGTTCTCGGCGAGCAGCGCCTGATCGAAGCGCACCGGCGCAGCCTTGACCACATTTGTGGTGAAGAGCGCAGCCGCACTGCAAGGCAGTTCGCTCAACAGCAGCGCAAGATCATCGCGATCGGCATACTAATGCCGCAAGCCGCCGTTGCGCTGCGAAGCCACGCGGTGTTGTCACGTGGCCGTGGTCGATGAACTCGATTGGCATAAGCTTAGTCGTAGTCCCATTTCTTTTGTTTGCTACGGAGGGCACGAAGCCAGGCAACCCCTTGCCAGCGTCTTCGTGGGGCAATTGCTTTATCGCTACCGAGAGGGGCAGCGACGCCCGCACCTGCTGAATCCTGAATGCTGGCCTCACTCCTCGGTTGGCACGGGCGCGGCGGGGTGGGTGCCGGGTTCTTCCCAGCGCACCGACTCAAAGGCACCGATACCGTGGAGATGCTCAATATCATTGTACTTATTGAGTCGCCAGAGCTGGCGATGACGGCGATCGATCAGCTCCCAGTGGGTGATCGAGGTATTCATGGTATGAAAATCGGTGGGCGGTACGATCAGCGAGGGCATACGCAAAAAATAGATAAAAGGACGTGTCGATGACACCGCCGTGGCAGACAATGACGATCGTCTTGCCAGCGTGCTCGGCGGTAATGCGGGTAAACGCCTGCGAGACGCGCAGCGTGAAACTGCCCCAGCTTTCACCGCCCGGAGCGAGCGGGCGCAGCGGTGCGCCGTCGAAATCCGGCGTGCCAAAGCGCTCCCAGGCCGCCGCCGTGGTCATACCATCGGCCTCACCGACGTTTAGCTCTTGCACCTCGTCGTCCCAGATAATCGGCACATCGAGGGCAGGCTGAATAATCTCGGCGGTTTGCCGGGCACGTGGCAGCGTGCTGCCGATTAGCACCGTGGCCTTAATCTCGCCAGTACGCGCCAATCGATCGCGCAGGCGCTCGGCCTGAGCGCGCCCGCGCTCGGTGAGCCCAGCATCGCCGCGCATGCCGCCTAAAATCGGTTGAACATTGGCGAAGGCTTCGCCGTGACGAATTAGGTAAAGGTGTGTCATATGTTTTGAGAAGTCAGAATTCAGGAGTCAGAATTCAGAAGGCCGCAAGTAGCGCACGGTACCGGGTTGTTGGTGCCGATCCAGTAGTGAATGAGCGCGTTTCATTCTGGCTTCTGGCTTCTGGCTTCTGGCTTCTGTAATAAGGCTTCAACCTTCATCGAGAGGCCATAGAGCCGAATAAAGCCTTCAGCGTCGCGCTGATTGTAAACGGCATCTTCGCCAAAGGTGGCCAGATCTTCGCGGTAGAGCGAGTGCGGCGAGCGCCGCCCGACGACGATAACATTGCCTTTATACAGCTTGATGCGCACCTCGCCGTCCATACGCTGCTGAGTAGACTGCACAAAGGCATCGAAATGAGCGCGCAGCGGCGTAAACCAGCGACCATTGTAGACCAGATCGGCATAGTCGAGCGCAATGCGGTCTTTGGCGCGCAGTGTATCTTTATCGAGCACAATGCTTTCGAGCTCGCGGTATGCGGCGTAGAGTATCGTGCCGCCAGGTGTTTCATACACACCGTGGCTCTTCATACCGACGAGCCGATTTTCGACGAGATCGATGCGCCCGATGCCGTGCCGGGCACCGATGGCATTCAACTGCTCGAGCAGCGGTACCGGTGCGAGCCGATGACCATCGACGGCCACAGGCAGGCCTTGTGCGAAGGCAACTGTCAGATATGCCGGTTCATTGGGAGCCGCCTCAGGCGCGACGGTGAGCTCGAACATTGGCTCCTCGGGCTCGTTCCAGGGATCTTCGAGGATACCGCCCTCGTGGGAGAGGTGCCAGAGATTACGATCGCGGCTGTAGATTTTTTCGGCGGTCGCGGTGACGGGCACATTGTACTCAGCAGCGTAATCGAGCGCGTCTTGGCGCGACTTGATCGACCACTCGCGCCAGGGGGCGATAATTTTCAGCTGTGGTGCAAGCGCCATCACCGTCAACTCGAAGCGCACCTGGTCGTTGCCCTTGCCGGTAGCCCCGTGGGCGACGGCATCGGCACCCTCGGCAAGCGCAAGCGCGACCATATGTTTGGCGATCAGCGGGCGCGCGAAGGACGTGCCAAGCAGATACTTGCGCTCGTAAACAGCACCGGCCTGCATGGTAGGAAAGATATAATCGTGTACAAACTCATCGCGTAGATCGGCGATGACGCACTTCGATGCGCCACTGGCGATAGCTTTGGCCTCAAGGCCATCGAGCTCCTCGGCCTGGCCGACATCGGCGCAGAAACAGATGATCTCACAGCCATAGTTCTCTCGCAGCCAGGGTACAATCACCGACGTATCGAGACCGCCGGAATAGGCCAGCACCACCTTCTTCACATCGCCCTTCGCCATCGCTTACAATCCCTTCTTATACGGCAGCCTGCTGTGTCGGTTTCGCGCGTACGCTAGCCCTCATAAAGAGGAGATGCCTGCCGCCGAGCGCGGCAAGCAGGCCTCTTGTGTGAAGCCTTTCCAAATAAAAAGAACCAGCCTGCGCGAAGCAGAGCTGGCCTGAGTTACAAGGAAGGTATCACCAACCTAACCAGGGCAGCCTGCCAGGCAACGACGGAAGCGACGCAGCGCCGTAGGCACCGCAGCGAGCGGGCGACGGACGAGGCGGCGGGACGCCATCGGCTGAAGAATTGGCATAACACTTTCCTGGTTCGGTCTTCAATACGCCGGGGAGTATAACATAGCGTTGGGACTGCGTCAACGTATTTGACAGCACCAGGTGGCCATGTTATACTCACAAACGTTAATTTTGTGGTGCCCGTAGCTCAATGGCAGAGCACTTGATTGTGGATCAAGGGGTTGTGGGTTCGAAACCCATCGGGCACCCCATATACAACCCGCACCACCGCAGTTAACACTGGCCTCACATCAGCTCGCAGCACCAGCTTCATAACTCTTCCGTCTTTTACAAAAATCTGCTCGAATAGGGACTTCATTCAAGCGAGTCGCTCTTACGCTGTTGCTTCGTGCAGCAAGTGGGGGATGTTGGCAAGCACGATGCGCGCCCGCTCTACTCAACTTACACCCAGACGGTGATTGCCTCCGCTCAACTCCTCAGCAGGGTACACTGCGCTTCACCCTTGGGCCAGTGCCCAGCACGCACTGCGTGGCAGTCGCTGATCTGCCCTTTTCCTATTCACGACAAGGATGATCAATGCCAGCACCGCAAACCATCTACGTGATCCAATCGGCGCACACCGATATCGGCTACACCCACCCGCAGGAGCAGATCGCGCTGATGTATCTGGAGCACTACGATCGGGTGCTTGAGCTGTGTCAGCAGACCGCTGACGCGCCGGAGGCGAGTCGTTTTAAATGGACGTGTGAGACCTCCTGGCAAGTGCAGCACTACCTCACCCATCGTCCGGAGCGCGAGGCCGAGTTTCTGCACTATGTGCGCAGCGGGCAGATCGAGATCACCGCCGCGTACCTGCACTTCACCGATCTGATCGATCCCGATGCGTACCGGCGCAGCCTGGCGTGGGTAGTCGCTTATTGCCGCGCCCATAAGCTGCCGCTGCGCTGTGCCATGCACTGCGATATCAACGGCTGGCCGTGGTCGTTGGCGGACATCCTGGCCGAGTACGATATTCCCTACTTCTGCAGCCAGATCCATCTCGACAGTGCGACCGATCCGCTTGGCGCACGCGGCAGTGTGCATTACTTTTGGCTGCTCGCCCAGATCGCGCCGTTTCTTCCTGACACGCCGGTGCGTGTGCCGCAGGCGTTCTGGTGGCAGGGGCCTAAGGGTGGCAAAGTACTGCACTGGCTTGGCGAGCATTACTTGCAAGGGAATGTGCTCGGTATTTCGAGCCCGCGCGGTTTCGCCGCCGACAAGACACGCTACTTCCTGGAAACAGATCGGCTCAGCGTCGACGATCTCTACGCGCAAGCGGTGCAGGCGGTGCCGCGCTACCTGGCACGGCTCAAGGCCGACGGCTACCCCTACACGATACATATGGTCAGCACTGGCGCTTCTTTGTCGACAACTCGCCGCCAGATACGCGCTGGTGCGAGGTGATCGCGCGTTGGAACGCCGAACACGAGAGTGTGCAGCTGCGCACAGCCACGCTCGGCGAGTGGTTTGATGCGCTGACGCAGTGCGACGTTGGTGCCTGGCCCATCTACCAATGGCCTGGCCCGACCACTGGGCGCACGGTCTGGGTTCGCAGAGCGCCCTGGTAGCGCAAGCCCGCCGTACCCAGCGCCGCCGTGCCGCTGCGCTCGCAGTTGTCGAGCGCAGCGGCGCCCCCGTGCCGCCGCATATCTCGCTATCGCGCTCGAACAGGAGCGCCTGGCCCTGGAGCATACCTGGAACGCCTGGTCGTCGTCTGCGCAACCGAACGCGCCGATGAATGCCTACCAGGGCGCGGTGAAAGCGGTAACGTTCCATCGCGCCGAGCTGTTTCTCGACGAGGCGATCGGCGCGGCACTGCGCGCCCTTGTGCCACCATCGGACGAAACACGGCTGTATAGCCACGCGACGCAGGCGGGCTTATCATCGCGCACGGTGCATTTCAGCGCGGGCGATATGCAGCTCGACCCAACCGCCCAGCAGTTGGTCGGGGCGGACGGCGTGGCCGTACCGTTTCAACGCGAGCACCCCGATCTGCCGGAGTACATCACGACGCTGGCGCTGTCCGAGGTGGGTATCCACGCTCTGGTCGTGCGAGCGATACCGCCGATGGTGGCCTCGTCTACCACATCGCTGCCAGTGCTGGAGACCAACGCTTGGCAGATCGCGCTCGATCCCCAGACCGGCGGCCTTAGTCGACTCTACGACAAGCGCACTGGTCGCGAGTGGAATGACCCCCTGAGCGCCTACGCCTTCGGCCAACTCATCCACGAAGCTGTGATCCACCCGCTGGGGCGCGAGGCAACTCACAACACCGCGCGCTTCGTCGCCCTCGACATCGCGCAAGACGAGCTTCGGGCGCGTATGGGCGATACAGCGGTGTTTGCCCATACGCGCCTGACATTCGACCACGCCCCGCAACAGCTTGGCGGGCCAGTCTTTGACGAACTGGTCGTGCAGGGCAGCGCCGCAGCGATCGGCAGGGTATCCGCCCATTGGCGGCTTTACCATCAGCTGCCCCTGGTCGAGCTCGTATTGGCGTGGGATAAAGTGTGGAGCGACCTGCCCGAGGCCGCTTATGTAGTGTTTCCATTTGCCGCAGCGGGCGGGCGGCTCGAACTCGAAACCAGCGGCGGCTTCTTCCAGCCCGGCAGCCACGCGGTTGGCGGCCAGCTTCCCGGCACCTGCTCCACCTACTACACCATCCAGCGCGCCGCCCGTATTACCGCTGAAAGCGATGCACAGCTGCTCTGGTTGCCCATCGACGCGCCGCTGGTGATGACCAATGCGGTACACTACAATCGCTGGGAAACAGAGCCGTACCGGTGGAATGGACTGCTTGCCTCGATGCCGGTCAACCATTATTGGCACACAAATTTTGCCACTAGCCAGCGCGGCCACATCCGGCTGCGCTACCGTTTCTTCAGCCCGCACGGGCTGCATACCGAGGAAGCGCTCCAGATGGCGATGCCCGTCGAAGCATTGGGCTGGCGTTAGCCGCAAAGGCCACGCGGCTGGCGGCCAGCAGATCGCCGCCGTGCTTGCACAGTCGCGACAGCGCGGAAAGGCATAGGTATGGCTCAAACATCACGACACACCCACGGGGATCGCATCGCGGGCGCTGCGCGGTGTATGGTAAGCACGCTGCACGTTGAGCGTAGGCCATAGGCTGTAAATTTGTATGCTACACTTGCATGAAAGCGCCGGTTCCCTGGTTATTGTGGCTAACCGCAGGAGATGGAACTATGCAAGCATGTTTAAGCCCCCTCACGCGCTCGCTGCTCGCTCTTTCGCTTGTTATCGTAGCCCTCATTACCCCTGCTGCTGCACCATCCACAGCCGCCAACGGCTCGACAAGCACGGCTTTTTCCTGCTCACCGACGATAACCGCATTGCTGGGTTGACCGATGCACTGCCGAACCAGCCTGCCACGCCTGTGGATCTCGTGGGAGTCGCTGCGGGCGAAACGATCGTCGGCATCGATGTGCGCCCACAGAACGGTAAACTGTATGGCCTCGGCGTCGACGCGGTGGCCGATACTGCCACGCTGTACCACATCAACCCACAGAATGGCCAGGCCACCGCGCTCGGTCTAGCAGGCCAGGTCGTCTTTGTCGACGACAGCGGGAACCCTATCAATCTGCCTGACCCGGCGACTACTGGTTATGGCGTCGATTTCAACCCGGCGCTCGATCGCTTGCGTGTGGTCACCGCCAGCGGCCTGAATTTTCGTGTGAACCCGAATAGCGGCGCGCCGGTAGACGGCAGTGCGACACTGGCTGGCATCAACCTGGACGGGCTGATCAACGGTGGCACAACGAGTGTTGATGCGACTGCCTACACCAATAATGTGGCGAATAACGGTAATGTCACGACGCAATACACGCTCGACCCGATAAGCAACTCGCTGTTCATCCAGAACCCGCCTAACGCTGGCACTCAGACCTTGCCCATAGCGGTTACGCTCGGCGGATCGCCACTGGGCTTCACATCCACAGGTGGCTTCGACATTCCTGCGGGCGTGAACGCGTCGGCCTCGAACCAGGCCGTTAGCATGGGGGCGGCCTTTGCGGTGCTTACCGTCGGCGGTGTTGTTGGGTTATACGAGATCGACCTGGTAAATGGGCAAGCGGCCTTGCTTGGTACACCCGGCGATCTGGCGGTGCGCGGCCTGGCGGTATGGGAGTCGCCCGCACTAGGCAATGTTCTGAGTGACGATGGGCAGAGCATAATACGCTTCCGCCTGGACACGCCTGGGACGATCACAACCCAGGCGCTGGTTGTAGCCAGCCTGGTAATAGGCGAACAGCTCGTTGCTATCGACGCCCGCCCGCAGACTGGCCAGCTTTATGGCCTGGCGGTCGATGCAACTGGCGACACCGCGACGCTCTACCTTATCGACCCGCAGACCGGTTCCTTGACAGCGGTGGGGGGCCAGAGCGGGATCGCCTTTGTCGATGAAACCGGTGCAGAGGTTGACTTGCCGAACGCGAGCGCTGGCTACGGACTGGACTTCAACCCGACCGTCGACCGTGTGCGTGTCACGACCGGCAGCGGTCTGAACTTCCGCGTGAACCCGAATAGCGGCGCGCCGGTAGACGGCAATGCGGCACTGGCTGGCATCAACCCAGACGGTGCGCTCAACGGGCTGCCGCTGGGCAGTACAGGGACAAGCGCGACAGCCTATACCAATGCCTATGCCCAGCCACTGACAGGCGGTGTCACCAGCCAGTACACGCTCGACGCAGCCAGCAATGCACTATTTATTCAGACCCCGCCCAACGCGGGCACGCAAACCAACACGCTTGCGCTCACCCTGGGCGGCGCGCCGCTCGACTTTGGCGATGTCAATGGCTTCGATATTCCACCCGGTGCCAGTGTGATCACCTCGGGTATACCCGCGACTGGCAACGCCTACGCGGCGCTATCTGTCGGCGGCGTAAGCGGCATCTACCAACTCGATCTGGCGACTGGTGCCGTCACTTCGTCGGGAGTACTCGGCGCAGGCACCGGTAGTACCGCCGGGCTCGTCGCCTGGTCGGACGCTCCTACTGCCGCACTTACTGCGACCACCACGGTGAGCGAAAGCGTCGGTACTGTCGATGTGATCATCACCGCAACTGGCGGCACGGCCATGGTTGCCGGTTACAGTGTCGGCAACGGCAGCGCGACCCCAGGCGACGACTACACGGTGATCAGTGGGACGGTAGTGCTTGGCGGCAGTGTTATCAGCCAGACCATCAGCCTGCCGATTAACGATGATACCCTCGTCGAGGCGACGAAACTCTGCAGTTCCATCTGTTTGGTGCCGCCGGTGTTCAGCAAAGCCTGATACTGACCATCCAGGATAATGAGCCGGCTGTAGCCTTTAGCGCTGCGGATTATAACGGTAGCGAAATTAGCGGCAGTGCGGTGCTGACCGTCACACTCAGCAAGACGACAACGACGACAGCGACCGTACAATACGCCACTAGCGATGAAACGGCACTAGCCGGCAGCGACTACACGGCTATCAGTGGCACCTTGACTTTTGCGCCCGGTGAATCAAGCCAGAATATCACCGTGACAATTCTGAGCGACACGCTTATCGACGCAGGCGAAACCTTCAGTGTCACCTTGAGCGCGCCTGTGAATGTAAGCCTCGCAACGCCGAGCAGCGCGCGCGTGACGATCAGCGAAGATCAGCCGCTGCCCATCCTTCCCGAGGTAGCCTTCAGCGCTGCTGACTATACAAGTAGCGAAGCGGACGGCACAGCGGTGCTAACGGTCACACTCGATCAGACCGCAGCGACGACGGCGACCGTCGAGTATGCCACCAGCGACGGTACGGCCAGCGCTGGTAGTGATTACACGCCGATCAGCGGGACCTTGACATTCAACCCTGGCGAGAGCAGCAAGACACTTACAATCACGCTGCTCAGCGATAGTATCGTCGAAGCCAGCGAGACCTTCAGCGTCACGTTGAGCGCGCCAAGCAATGCAACGCTCGGCCCCCCCAGCACTGCACGGGTGACAATCACCGCTGACGAAGTACGCTTTACACACTTTATTCCCATTATTCGGCGGTAAATCAGAGCGGTCTTCTGGCAGATCTGAGAGCAGCGCGCCCCTTCTGGAGGTGCCGTTCTAAAGCAAACGGCACCTCAGGAGGTATAAAGGCATGTTTCGTCACCCGATCAAGCACGTTCAGTTAGAAACAGCGTAGGCTGATCACGTCGGCATTAACCCGCCGCGCTGCCGATGCGCTGTGAGGTAGGCGAGTGGCCCCCGGATACAGCGGATGGCTCGCCGGGTGCCGCGTGGAACCACCAGGGCGATGCCAGGGCCGAGCACGTGCGTTGTATCATCGATCTGGAGTTCGCCTGCACCTTCAAAAACAACGATCAAGACATCAAGATCGTTGTTTATGTGCGCCAGAATGGTTGCGCCGCTGCTTAGCCGGATCAGGTTGATGTTCATCTGCTCACAGTTGAGGCTCCAGATCGCGCCGTCGTACGTGGCGTGGCGCAGCGCATCGGCGACATCAACGTGGTGTTCAGGAGTGAAGGACATCGACGGCTCCTCTCCAGCTCATTGATCTACCTGCAAACTATAATTCAGCCTGGCGTTCCAGACCTTCACGATCGATCACGCTGATCGTGCTGCGATCCACGCGGATCAACCCCAACTCCTCGAAGCTTTTCAGCGTGCGGCCGACCATCTCGCGTACGGTGCCAAGGTGCGCGGCCATCTGGGCCTGGGTAATCGATGCGATCGCCTCGCCGCGCTCAGCAGCGGCGGCTTG
The DNA here is from genome assembly GCA_012031775.1 of Candidatus Altimarinota bacterium. Taxonomy (GTDB): domain Bacteria; phylum Chloroflexota; class Chloroflexia; order Chloroflexales; family Chloroflexaceae; genus JAAUTF01. The sequence goes on from JAAUTF010000120.1 coordinate 9,698, forward strand.
TTCGAGCAGCAAGCGGGCCAGGCGACCTTGCACCGTATGCAGTGCGAGCGTATCGACTAGATCGACGAGGTGGCGCATGCGCGCGGTGAACTCGGCCAGAAAGGCGCGCGCGAGGAGTGGGTGCCGATCAATGCATTCCAGCAGAGGTTGGCGTGGCAGCACGAGCAACGACACCTCGCCGAGCGTCTCGGCGCTGGCCGGGCAAACACCGCCGTCGAAGATCGGCACGGCATTAAACATCCCAGTTGGGCCAATCACATTGAGGATCTGCTCACGCCCGCCCGACGAAAGCCGGTAGATCTTCACTCGTCCGGACGCCACCAGGTACATCGCCTCGGCAGGTTCGCCTTGCAACTGGATTGTGACGCCTGCGGCACGTTTTGTGCTCACGGCGAGGGTTGTCAGCGCTTGAAGCGTCGGCTCGGGTAAATCGGCGAAAAGCGCGATCTGAGCGATAATCTGGCGCGGGCTGTCTGTCATGCTACCATTATAACAGGCAGCGGGGCAGCATCCACATATTGCGCACAGGTGGCCAGAGGGCGGTCGAGCACCCGTTTACGATGGGGTTTCACGAGGCATTGTACCGCTCCTGCGCGATAAATTAGTCGAGTCGCTGGCCAAGAGGCGCATCTTTTGCCAACGTAAGATGCACGGCTATATCTACGTTCTCCACTTCGTTTCAATCCGCCGGGCGGATTTTTGCGCTTTCGAACGGTTCCGCTCGCGAGCGCGTCCTGATGCGCTGTTTCGCGCCTGATGCGAGCGGGTGCTGTTACGAGTGTGTTTGTAGCATAGCATAGTTGCTTCCGTTGCGCTAGTGCGCTGTGTGTACCGCGTTCTAATGCTCTTAGCTGGTTTGCGAGCGCCGACCGGGTTTGGCACCGCTGCTGCGCCGCTCGATCGCGGTGTGGACGCGGTGCCGCTGGATGATCCTGGAGATACAGCGGGACGACCCTCGTGGTCGCCCTCCAGCGCGGGCAGGGATATAGCCCGCCCCAACGCGCCGCCGCTTTATTTGATGCGTATGGGTGCGCAGCCTCGGTACTGCGTTCGATGCCGTGGTGCTGCGCAAACGCTGGCGCGGCAGCCAGGGACGATCAGGCAGCCAGGGACGATCAGTGGATGTAGGTCACCGGCTCGCTCGGGCGCGCACTGCCGACGGTGATGACTTTGCCCTGGCAGCTGCCGCAGAGCGGGTACAGCCGCACGCTGTCGCGGTCGTCGCGCAGGTGTTTGCCGAGTTTGGCTTGTAGCTCGATCAGCTGCCGTTTGGTCAGCCAGCATTCGAACAGCGAGTATTGTGTCCACGCACCATAGCCGCACAATACGCGATGCACTTTTTTGCGCCGCTTGTCGTCCGGGATGTCGTAGGCGACGATGTAGAGGGTGGTGTCGGTGGTCATGTGAGCATTCAGGATTCAGGATTCAGGAGGCCGGGCACCCATTGGTGACGTATGATGGGTGATGCGTACAGCAGTTCTCAAGACAGCTCCTCTCATTCAGGGTTCGAGTACGCGCGGTGGCGCGCTCAAACTTCTGAATCCTGAATCCTGAATCCTGGCTTCTATCTTAGCGTACCGTAAACGGCACATACTGCGGGATCTCGCCCTGAGCGTATTTGGCGAAGAGCCGCGCTTGCAATTCGATGCAGCGGCGGTAGCTGGTGCGGTAGCCGAATGTGGGGTGCTGCACCTCCTCGTTCATGCGCGCTTCGAGCTTCTCAAGAAAGGTGCGCGCGCGGCGTCGTGCAACCGGTACGCGCCCAACGTCTTCGGCAAAGTCGGCGGCCTTGATCTGGCCGTTGTTGATCAAGCTGATCACCACGGAGTCAACGATGATCGGGCGAAAGGCTTCGATCAGGTCGAGCGCCAACGCCGGTTTGCCGAAGCCCGGTTGATGCAAGACGCCTAAGCCTGGGTCGAGGCCGACGGCGTGGCACAAGGAGGTAATCTGGTTGGTGAGCACGGTGTAGCCGAAGGAGAGCAGCGCGTTGACCGGGTCGGTCGGCGGGCGACGCACACGACCGGGGAAGTGCCAGCTTCCCTTGAGCAGTTGGCCGAAGACGCCGTAATACGCCGCGCTGGCCGCGCCCTTCCGACGCCGAGCAGCGGCCCGAGGCCGTGCATCCGATCTGCCGGATCGACGGTCGCGCTTGCCGGGAGCGCGCCA
>JAAUTF010000121.1 GCA_012031775.1 Candidatus Altimarinota bacterium
CGGCTCCACCTGCGCACCGCTGCTGCGGGTGAGCGGGATAACGATGCGCGGGCGCCGCAGCGGATTGCGTAGCTGCGTCTGGCCTTCGACCAAAGCCTCCTGCTGGTCGTAGGTGCTGAGCAGGTCGAAGATCGGCTGCGCCATCGGGCGCACGCCGAAACCTTCGGTGACCACGAGTGTTAGCTCCGGCACTTCGGTAGTTGCGCCAAATACGCCTGTAGTATTGCTCCAACCGCGAAAGCCGGACGTGCTTAGAAAGGTGCGCAATTCGGCTTCTTCGATCCCGCCGACGATAATGCCACGCACTTTCTCTTGTGCCGCGCGCCGCAGTGCTGCTGCCGAGATCGACCCGCCGCATATCAGCACCGCGTAGGCCGCACGGGCATCGATTTTATCTGGCGTGATCGTCTCGCCTGCGTCGGTGACCATCAGGCGCAGCACCCCACTGCGCTCGCCGCCTACGCCGAACACACCATAGACTTGCGCAGCTGGCGTTTCGATGATCACCCCTTCGTAGGGTAAAATCTCCATCACCACACCGCGCACCGCCGCTGTCAGTTCGTATTCGCTTGGGTCGGGCGCTAATGTGACATAGCCGGTTTCGCTGTCGATGTCGGCAATAATGCCCGTTACGGGAGCGACACAGGTACGGCCGCCAAAGCGCGCTGTTCCAGCTAGTACCTCGCCTTTGTTGATCTTGTTATTGCGCTCACGACGCATCGCGCGCTCGACGGCTGTCGGCGGTATGCTGAGCGCACGCGCAACATTAATGACTTGTGGTGGCTCAGGGCGGTAGCAGCGAGCGACGGTGTCTTCGACTTCGACGCGCGTGCCGACACGTAAAGGCACATCGCCCGGATGCGGTAACCGGCGCTCGATGCGCGCGACAGCGTTGCTGATCAGAGGGGCTGTCCCTTCAGGGATGTAGTGCGACATGGCATTTCTTTCGCTCTGTGGCCTCTTGATCGATAGTATCGGTATTATAGCATATGGAGACACGCTTAGGATGTTTTGATTGCTGAGCCGCTAGACATGCTTCGCCAGTACGTGACCGTTTTGGCGGACGCCAGGTTCAGGAACGGGTTGGTGCTGGTCAGTAATGGCAGCTGCACCGCCACCACTGACCAGCACCAACAGCTTTTTGCAACTTCGTCCGGCGAAGCCGCCCCAAGCCTGCGCCGGAGGCGACGTTGCAACCTACCGCTACAGACAGCCTAGCTCCTGACCACTAAAATGCAGAAGAGGGGTGTTATAATGCGGCTACCGCAGGATTCAGGCTACAAGTTTCCGCGTGCGGAAGGTGCGCGGCAAACCATGCGTGGTGCTTCACAAGCAGACGCGGTGCGAGCACAGTTCGCTCTGGAGCGGAAGACGGATTGTATGTATTGGCTTAACATTGTGCTGTTAGGGCCATTCCGCACTCTACTGCTCGTACTCACCTGTGTGGTGCTCGTGCTGAGCGCCTGCGCAGAGGCAAAAACGCCGGTGCAGATGCGCATCGTCGATCTGAGCCATGTCGTACAGGGACATATCCCCTACCCGCCTGCCGAGACGTTGACACAGATCGAGCGCAGCGCCGATGGCTACGCACAAGCGCTGCGCATCGGCCTACGCAGTGGCACAGTCGCCGCTGTAGTCGCTGGTAGCGAGTCACGGCCGACGGTGGATCTGCTCTCGCCACAGGATCTGGTGTTACCAGCGGTGCGTATCGATCTGCGCGATCGCCTGCAGGATGCTGAGCATGCGACGATCGAGCTTGCCGATGTGCAAGGCTGGGAGCGGGCGCACGGGCCGATTCCGGCGGGGACTCTGGTGCTGTTTGTGACGGGTTGGGATCTACGTTGGGGCGACCCTGCTGCGTATCTTAACGCTGACGCTGCCGGAGATCCTGCACCACCATCGCTCAGCCCGGCGGTTGGCGAATTGCTCTTCACCGAGCGCGGAGTGCTGGGCCTTGGCTTCGATAGTATGGCTAAGCTGCCGGTCTTAGAGCATCGTTCGCACTGGTTGCTGCTCGAAAATTTGACGAATGTCGAGCAGGTGCCGGCGAGCGGTGCCCAGGTGATAATCGGCGCGCTCAAGGTGCAGGCTGGCCTGAGTGCCCCAGCGCGGGTGCTTGCTCTTGTCCCGGAGGTTGGCGATGCACCGTGAGCGCCCTCGATCAGGCCTGCACTATCGGCTGCAACAGGTGTATAATGCGCTGCGCTGCCTGTTGATGCCGCCGATTTAGCGCTTGTTACACGCTGCCTCAGCCCGGCAGAACAAGCCCTATTCTTTATGATGCCGCGCTACGACCAGCGCCATTGCCTTGATGTCTACCATACGCTTGTCGCTGCTGGCGAGCACGATGCATTCCTCTTGCGGGCGGCGCTCTATCACGACTGCGGCAAGGTCGATGATGACGGAGCGCCGATGCCCCTTGCTTGGTATATACTGGCCACGCTGCTTAAGCAGGTGCCGCTTCTTTATATTGCCCTGGCGCGTCGCAATGGCGGGGTCTTTCGCCCGCTTCACATCTACGCTACCCATGCCGACCGAGGAGCTGCCTGTGCCGCGCGCGTTGGTGCGCCGGATGAGATCGTCGCGACTATCCGCCACTATCACGATCCCGCCCCTACGGGCCGTGCCGCGCGCTTACAGTGGGCAGATCAGCAACATTAATGACATACACCATCTCTCTTCCCGTTTTCGAGGGGCCGCTCGATCTCTTGCTCCAATTGATCGAGCGCGCCGAGCTGGATATTACAACGATTGCGCTCGCACAGGTGGCCGATCAGTATCTAGTCTATGTGCGGGCGCTCGATGTGGTTGAGCCGCGCGCGCTGGCCGAGTTTATTGCGCTAGCTGCCCGCCTGTTGCTGATCAAATCGCGCGCGCTGTTGCCACGCCCCAAAGACACGCTGCGCATTGCGGACGAGGGCGATAACGATGCCGAGGCGCTCGCTCGCCAGCTACGCGAGTACCAGCGTTTCAAGCAGGCCGCCGCGACGCTGCGCGCCTGGCAGGAAGACGAACGACGCACCTTCCTGCGTACCGCTGCGCCAGCCTACGATCCGCCCCCAACACCGCCACTGTCGCATGCGCTGGCCGATCTGATCGCCGCCGTGCAGCGCCGGATGCAGCTGCTGCTGCCGCTTGATACGCATGCTCCGCTTACACTGCTGCCACGCCTAACGGTTAATGATGTTACGATGCATGTCCGCGCTCGCCTTGCACGTAGTCGCTGGATCAGTTTCGACGATGTGCTGGCCGCCGCCGTGACGCGCCAGGATCTTATTGTCACGTTCTGGGCTGTGCTGGAAATGCTCAAGCGCCGCCAGGTCGCGATCGAGCAGGATACGCTCTTCGGAACGATCACGATCGGGCGCGGGATGGACTATAACGATGACGAGTAGCCATTCTGAATCAGGTGACGATACGCCGCGCTCGACGAATCTGCCGCTTGGCGATTTGTTCGCACTCGGCAATCAGCTGCGCGCCGATGTCACGCCGGAGAGCCTGCTGCAGGATGTTGCCGAGACGCTGCAACGCCTGGTGTTTCGCTCGCAGGTCTATGTGCGCGTGCGTAATACCGACAGCGACGATCTCCAAGCGGTGGCGTTTGCAGGTATCGCCGAGCCCTTACGCTCTGCGCTTGTTGCCACGCCGATCTCGCCGCATTTCTATCAGCCGCTGCTGCGGGCGAGCGGTCGTATCGACGACTCGATGCTTTTGCCGCCAGATCAGATCGCTCAGCTTGAGCCGCCGCCGGTGGCTAGCTTGCTACCCAACGCGGCAATGCTGTTGCTGCTGCTGCGCGGGCGTAGCGGAGCGCTTGCTGGGGTCGATCTATGTGAGCCTGCCCCCCGATCAGCAATCTCCCGCTGCTGCGTTGCTGACGGCGGTTGAGGCGATCGCGCGTCAGGGCGCACTTGGCCTCGAAAATGTGCGTCTGGCCGAGCGTAGCGCTCGTCTGCTGGCGAAAGAGCAGCTATTGGCCGAGTTGGGGCGTGATGTCAGCGCTACCCTCGATCGTGAGGAGATTGTGTCGCGCACCGTGATGCGGCTTGAAGCAGCTTTTGGCGATGGCTCGCTCGCATTGCTTAACGACGACAATGTGCTCGAGATCGTCGCCACCGCGCCAGTGGCAAGCCTGCCTATGGGTACGCTCGGTCGCCTCGACGAGGGCGTTATCGGCTGGGTCGCCGGCCAGGGCCGCTCGTACTTTGTCAACGATATTGCTGAAGACCGACGCTTTACGGCGCTCTTTGTGACGGTCGATGGCAGGGTGTTGATGCCGTATCGCTCGTGTATCGTCGCCGCACTGCGCAGCGGTGGCCAGACGATCGGTACGCTCAATGTTGGCTCGGCCTCGCCCGATGTCTTTTTCTTTTGAAGATGTCGATCTGCTCGAAGCGATCGCCGCTCAGGTTGGAGGGCCGATCACCAGCGCGCGCCTGTATGAGCAGTCGCAGCGTCTGGCAGCTCAAGTTCAGCGGCGCGCCGAGCAACTGACTGTGCTGAACACTATCGCGCGGACGGCGACGGCTAATCTTGATCAGGCAAACATGGTGCCCGAGGTGACGCGCCAGATCCGCAATGGGTTCGGCTACGACCACGTCGATTTCTTTCTGGTCGATGAGGATACGCATGAGCTGATGCTTGCAGCGGTCTCCGGCGGCAATGTCGAGGCCAACCTTGGCTACCGTCAGCATGTCAGCATTGGCCTGCTTGGGCGCGCTGTACGCAGCCAACAGGTGGTCAACATCCCCGATGTGCGGCTCGACTCGGAGTATTTGCTGCTTGCCGAACGCGGCGAAACACGCGCCGAGCTGATTGTGCCGATCACGGCGAGCGGGCGCGTGCTCGGTATGCTCAATCTTGAGTCGCCGCAGGTGGGCGATTTTGGCAGCGAGGATGTCGCGTTGCTCGAAACCGTTGCCGATGTGCTGGCCGGTGCGCTCGATAACGCGCGCCTCTACCGGCGCTCACAGGCCGCAGCGGTGCTAGAGGAACGCAATCGCCTCGCCCGCGAGCTGCACGATAGCGTGACGCAGCAGCTGTTTAGTATGACGCTGACTTCACAGGCGGCACGCGCCCACCTTGAGAAGAACCCACAGCGCGCTGCCCAACAGCTTGAACGCTTGCAAGAGACGGCGACTGCCGCGCTCGCCGAGATGCGCGCCTTGATCTTTCAGCTGCGCCCGCCTGCGCTGCGCGACCAGGGCCTTGTTGCTGCGCTGCAGCAGCACGCCTCGATGCTCGCGCGCCGTGAAAGCTTGCGCATCGAGCTCAACGTCACTGGCGATGAACGCATGGCGCGTGGCATCGAGCAGCCGCTTTACCGTATCGTGCAAGAGGCGCTCAACAACGTGATCAAACACGCCCAGGCCGAACACGTCAGCGTAAGCCTTGAGTTCGGGGGCGATCGCGTGCGTGTCCGTGTGCGCGACGACGGCCAAGGTTTCGACCCCGATGCACCGCCTTTGCCCTCGGGGCGCCACCTTGGTGTGATCGGTATGCGCGAGCGCGCCGCCGAGATCGGTGGCACAATGGAGATACATGCGTTCATCGGCGGTGGCACCGAGGTTGTTGTGACGGTGCCCCGCAGTTAGGATGTGGGCATTGGTGATTGTCCCACACGCGCGTGACGCGTAAGCCGTGACCACGCTGGTGCAGGCTTTCTTAGTAGATTGCAGACTGCCGCGCGTGTTGTTCCGATGGGCTACGCAGCACGAGACGATGGGCTTGGTTGAGGTAGTGATGGTGTCATTTCTTAAAAAAGGAGCGAGTTCTATGGAAACGATCAATGTTATGCTCATCGACGATCACCGAGTAGTTCGCCAGGGTCTGCGCGATTTCCTTGAGTTGCAGGGCGATATCGATATCGTTGGCGAGGCCGGTAGCGGTGAGGAGGGCGTGCAATTGGCGCGTGAGCTGCTGCCCGATGTGGTGCTGATGGATCTGGTGATGCCCGGTATCGACGGTGTAGAGACGACTCGCCGCGTCAAGCAGGTTAGCCCCAGCAGCCGTGTGATCGTGCTGACGAGTTTCGCTGATGATGACAAGGTCTTTCCGGCGATCAAGGCCGGCGCTATTTCTTATCTGCTTAAGGATGTGTCGCCAGAAGAGCTTGCCCACGCGATCCGCGCTGCGCAACGCGGTGAAGCGGTGCTCCACCCCGAGGTGGCGACGAAACTTATGCAGGAATTCAGCGCCCCACGGCCCAACGAAGCACCCGTCGACCAGCTCACGCCGCGCGAGATGGATGTGTTGCGCCTCGTCGCTAAAGGTATGTCTAACAAGGAAATTGCTGACAACTTAGTGATTTCAGAGAAAACAGTCAAGACCCACCTATCAAACATCTTGTCTAAGTTGCATTTAGCAGATCGTACTCAGGTAGCTATATATGCCCTTCGACAGCGTCTTGTTCCGATGGATTAATCTTAACACATTCTCGTTAAGGTGTTAAATTTAGTGTAAATAATTAAGTGGTTTGGCGAAGCTCACTGGCTTCGCCATTCACGCGCTTGATGTATCCTATAAAGTGTGATATTGTAGAATAAGTGGTCATATGGAGGCTACATGATTCGCCGTGATATGACCCTTGACGGGTGCTAGTTCTACTGGCTCTGTGGATTATTGGAGGGCGAAGGCACGTTCACAAGAGCTACGCCAAGCATGCCGCGCAAACCATGTCTTTCGCTCAAAATGACTGATCAAGATGTCGTTGAGCGTGCGATTAGTATGACCGGTACACGTCTGTGGGTACAGACGAGGTAAACACCGTTGATCGTGACGTGATCGAGCGGGTCGATCAGATCTGGCGCACGCGCTACGGTGTGGCGGTGAATAGGCATACGCGCCCGCCGCGCAAGGCAGGGTACCAGCCGCAGTATCACCTTGCGGCACACGGCACTGCTGCGCGTGCGATCATCGGTGACGTAGCACCCTTGCTCGGTGCGCGGCGGCAAGCACGGATCGCAGCGCTGCTCGGCGATGGGCAGGGCATGCTGTGTGAGGCAGGGGCGTGGTATGATAGGAAACCTTGGTCGATGGAGCTAAAAGGGTTTCGAGATGGCTGAAATGATTTTGCTCGGCGTTGGCACTGGCGTGCCGGATGCTGACCGCGAGAACACGCATATGGTCTGGAACGGGCCAGGTGGGCCGCTGCTGATCGATGTCGGCGGCAGCACCTATCAGCGTCTGCTGCGCGCTGGCATCGATCCACCGAACCTGGCGGGTGTTTTCCTGACGCATAGCCATCCGGATCATATTCACGGCCTGCCGGTATTGCTGTTCAGTATAGGCCTCGCCGGACGGCGCGCGCCCTTGCCGATCTATGGGCTCGGTGACACCCTCGCCATCGCTGAAGAGCTATGTAGAGCGATGCGCCTCGACTATTCCTATGTGGTACAGCCGCTATGGCGCAGCATAGCCGCTGGCGAAAGCCGTGAACTAGCGGCGGATTGGCAGCTAGATACAGCGCTCACGGCCCATAGCAAGCCATGCCTTGCGACACGGTTCGTGCATCGGAGTGGGGCAGCATTGGTCTATTCCTGTGACACTGAGCCATGTATCGCGGTAGAAGACCTGGCGCGAGGTGCGCAGATATTGATCCACGAGGCAACGACAGCTGGGCCTTTTGCTGGCCATACCTCGCCGCAGCAGGCGGGCGAAGTGGCAGCGCGGGCTGGTGTTGGCCAGCTGGTGCTGGTGCATTATAGCCCACGCTGGACAATGCCGGAAACCGAGGCCCTGGCGGCAGTATATCGGGGTGGGTTCCAAGGAGTAGCAGCGGTTGGGCGCGAGGGTCAGCGGCTCTCACTCGATATTACTTTATTGTAATAAATGTTTGCACTGCGAATATCTATAGCCTGCACAGTGACTGTCCGATTGACATGAGCGCATCACACGCGTACAGTAAGAAGAGGATTAATTTATGTGTGTTCGGTAACAACCACGTTGGCAGCAAAGCGGCTGCATCTGACCGGGAAGGTCGTTAGGCATATGATAATCGTCGCAAGCAGCAACATATTTCGTCGCGAGCTATCGATATTTACGCTTGCTGAAGCAAACTACCGGGTTCGCGAAGCAGCAAATCTTGGCGAACTGCTCGCGCGCATTAATCAGGCCAGCTTCGCGCTGATCATCGTCGACGTGCAGCTCGACGGCCTTAATGTCGTTGAACTACACGAGCTGTTGCGCGAACGAACAGCGGCACCATTGCTCTGGATCGGCCCGGCAGCTATGGTCGGTGAACTAGGCTTAAGCGAGCGCGATCCCTTAAGTGGTTTTGTCGGCTGGCCCTACACCCCTGAAGAGTTACTTCTGAATGTCGCACAGCTCTCACGGCGAGTATCAACGAACCCTGTGCTTGATTAAGACCGTCGCTCAACCTCGGCTTGAGAACAAATGTGTGTGGCCTGGTTGCAGCGTAGCCGCAACCAGGCCACAACACATGTACACTAGTGGTACTAGACGGAAATGATCTGCACATCGTCGGCAGGTGCAGGCTGATCGGGTGCGGCTTCCGGTGCCTGCGCTTCACGGCGAACAACCGAGAGATCGGGCTCTGCGCCTGACACCAACGGGCGTTTGAAAACAAAGTACGAGCGCCCGGGCATGGTATGCTGAATACCGCTCAACTCCCAGCCATCGGCCCCCATCTGATTGAGAACGCGACGACCAAACGCGCTATTGCGCTCGCCTTTCTCCGGTCGCGTCTCGTGGCCCTCGACCGAAACGCGCTCCCAGTTCTCGACGAAAACCACCTTGTATTCCCACTTCTGGGTGTCCATCGCTTGCTCCTTTATCGTTTGAAGTAACGGTAGGTATAGTATACCGGTACGTGTGTGCCTTCCCTAGCTAGCCGATCTTCCAGTGCATAGCTAGGTTACTGCCTGCCCGGTACAGAAGTCAGGATTCAAGCATCAGAAGGGCGAGCATCGAGCAGCGTGAGGGGTGGCATGCGGTGCAGGCGACACCAGGGTATGTGCCTACCGTTGATGCACAACACTCCGCTTTCCTCTCATCGTCGTTAGAGTTTCTCTAATAAAAACAGTTCTAGCTGTTTTTATTGACAATATTCTAAAAGCGGGGTATCATGCGCTTTATCCGAAGGAGTACATTATATGTCGGTGCTACGAATTGACGACCAAAGCTCAGCAAGTGCCATTATCCGCTATTTACAGCGGAACGGCGAAGCGACGATTCGCCAGCTTGAAGATGCGCTGCAGGTAAGTACTACCGCTGTTCGCGAGCAGCTCACACATCTTCAGGCAGAGGGCTTAGTAGTCATTCGTAGCGAGCGCCATGGGCCGGGCGCCCACGCAGTATTTATGCGCTCTCAGAAAAAGCACAGAGTCGTTTTCCGCGTCAGTACGATCGGTTGATCGCCCTATTGCTACACGAGCTTGGCAGTGAAGGGCAAGAGCGCGTAAACGAATTGCTTGAGCGGGTGAGTCAGCGCCTTGGCGATGAATATGCTGCGCGGATGTACGGCACCGATGTGCAGGCGCGCTTGAACGAATTACGCCAATTGCTTGAGTCGCGGGGTGTTCCGGCGGAAGTAGCCGCCGACAGTAATACAATCCAACTTTTCTCTTGTCCATACTATGAGATCGCACACAAACATCCGGAAGTATGCTCGATGGAGCGCCAGATGCTGGAATATGTGCTTGGTGAGAAATTAGTGTTGGAAAACTCAATTCGCGAGGGCGGGCATAATTGCCGCTTCGTAGTGCGTGAGAGTTAATAGAGTTTGTATTGGCCATGTGCCACGTTGAAACGACGAGGAACGTATGAGCAACGACCTGGTGATTCGCGATTTGCAGGCGCGGATCGGCGACAAAGACATTCTTAAAGGGGTGAATCTCACCGTACGGGAAGGCACCATTCACGCCATTATGGGGCCGAATGGCAGCGGCAAAAGCACGCTTGCGCATATCGTCGCCGGCCACCCCGGCTATGAGGTAACAGGCGGTGAGATTTTGTACAAGGGTGAGAGCATCCTTGACCTTGAGGCCGACGAGCGCAGCAAGCTTGGTATCTTCCTTGCCTTTCAGTATCCAGTCGCTGTACCGGGCGTAACCGTCGCAAACTTTCTGCGTGCCGCTCTCAACGCGCATCGGGCTGAAGAAGGTGCCGATCCGAAGACGACGCAGATCCCGATGGCTGAGTTCCGCAAGCAGTTACGCGAGAACATGCAGTCGCTCGAGATGGACGAAGGCTTCGCCCGACGCTACCTCAACGAGGGGTTTAGCGGCGGCGAAAAGAAGCGTCTTGAGATTTTGCAGATGGCGATGCTCAAGCCGACGATGGCCGTGATGGACGAGACCGACTCCGGCCTCGACATCGATGCGTTGCGCATCGTGGCTGAAGGCGTTAACCGGTTGGCCACACCGACCATGAGTGCGCTGGTGATTACCCACTACCAACGCCTGCTGAACTATATCAAGCCGAACTTTGTTTCGGTGATGATGGAGGGCCGTATTGTACGTGAGGGCGGCCCTGAGCTAGCACTTGAACTCGAAGAGAAGGGCTATGACTGGCTGCGTGAGGAGCTGGCAAGCGCCTGAGTGAGGGCAGGGGCGTGGCCTTGTGCGTTAATCTGAAGCAGCCGGTTACTTCTCTTACTACAGCATGAACACTATAAAACTTTCTGAACTCAATAGTGCGGCCATCGCCGAAGCTGCGCTTGCGGCCGGCGAGCCGCAGTGGCTCGTAGAGCGGCGGGCACAGGCCTGGGATTTCTTTGCGCAACGCTGCCACCCGAGTGGCGCCGCACCAACTTGAAGACCTTGATGCTGCCGATCTCGCCATTGGGGTGGGCGCACAGGGAACAGCTTTGCAGTGGGACGAAACGCTGGCTGCTCAAGGTGTGGTTTTTACCACGCTGGCGGCGGCGTTTGCACACGCACGGCGATCTGATCCGCGAGCGGATGGACAGCGCTGTCGAGCCGCTGGCGCATAAATTCAGTGCCCTGCGTGCTGCACTTTGGCAAGATGGTGCTTTTCTTTTCGTCCCGCGCAACACCGATATCGAGTTGCCACTGCGTATCTGTTACACCCTGGCCGACGATCGGCACGCGATCTTTCCGCGTACCCTGGTGATTTTAGAGGCGAACAGCCGCGTTACCTTGATCGAAGAATTCACCTCGCGCGATCGTGAGCGCAATGCGTTGGCCGGGGCGACGTGTGAGGTCTTTAGTGGGCCTGGCAGCGAGATTCGTTTTAGCAGCGTGCAACACTGGGGGAGCCACGTCTACCATATCGGTGGTCAAAAACTGGTGCTCGGGCGTGACGCTGGCGCGGAGTGGACAAGCATTGCCCTGGGGGGCAAGGTGCAACATATCGAAGCCGAGTCGCGCTTGGTCGGCCCGGGTGCGCGCGTTAACTGGCTTGGCGGAACGTTTGCGAGCGCCGAGCAGAACCTGGTTGTTGCGCCCTGGTTGCGCCACGTTGGCGATAATTGCGAGAGCTACATGGAGTTTCGCACCGTCGTCAACGATAAGGGCTACAGCGTGTTTGACGGCATGATCAAGATCGAGCGCGACACCAAAGCCACGAGCACCCGGCTTGAAGAGCACGCGCTGCATTTAAATCCGGCGTCGCGCAACGATTCGATCCCGGGGCTGATGATCGACTCGAACGATGTTGTGAAGGGTGGTCACGCGAGCACAAGCGGCGATGTCGATGAGATCCAGCTTTTCTATATGCAGGCGCGCGGCATCGATAAGATGGAAGCGAAGCGCATGATCGTGATGGGCTGGTTGGAAGAAGCGCTGGCGCGTGTTCCTGTCGAGGAGCTGCGCGACGAACTGAGCGAAAAAATCGCTGCCAAGATTTGAGGCGCGACGTAATC
>JAAUTF010000122.1 GCA_012031775.1 Candidatus Altimarinota bacterium
CGCGCAGGTTGCCTCGACGATCTTTGGGACAACGCTCAGCGCAAACCAGGTAATCGAAGAAACGCTGACCTATGCCACACAGCAGCATGCCACCTATGAGCCGGCTACGTTGCGCGCTGCGGTGGAACACGATCTCCCCGCGAGCCTCGACTGGACGTCGTTTCGCCAACACTCATTGGCGCATTGGATCGAACAGCTTTTTAGCCTGCGTGCCGACCATGCTGGTATGCTGCGTCGCGCTGAACCACGAACGTTGCGCCAGGGCGCCGAGGCGCTTGCTGCACAGACGGGGCTTCCTGCCGACCGTTGCGAGCAGCAGCTACGTCGATTCTTCGATCTTGGTAGTGCAGTGCAAAATCAAGAAGGAAAACCGGGGTTCACCTTCAAGCTGCACCAGTTTATTTCACAGGGTAGCGCGGTCTATAGCACTCTTGAACCGCCAGGGCCGGAACGTCATCTGACATTGGAAGGGCAACGCTATGTGGCCGGGCCGAACGGCGATCGGCTGCTGTTCCCGCTCGTCTTTTGCCGGGAGTGTGGCCAGCATTACGCACTGTGTGCTCACGACCCCGAGGCACGAGCGATAGTTCCACGCCAGCCGCTTTCACGCGGCGAGGATGTTGACGAACCGGCCCGCGCCGGGTATCTGCTCGTCGATGACATGGGTATTTGGAGCGAAGATCTCGAGGAGTATTTGCCCGACTCGTGGTTCAACATCTCGCGCCGCGGACGCAACCCCAAAAAGGAGTTTCGTGAGTTTGTGCCGCGAAGGCTTCAGGTGCGCCCAGATGGGCAAATTCAGTCGGCACCAAGCCTCGAGACAACCACCGCCTGGTTTTTGCCCATGCCCTTCCTAACCTGCCTGCGTTGTGGCGCGGTGTACACAAAACGCGACCGTGATGACTTTCGCAAGCTGGCGCGGTTGAGCAGCGAGGGCCGCAGCACAGCCACCACGTTGATCTCAGTAGCAGCCATCGATGAGATGCGCCGCTCGGACTTAGACCCTGAGGCGCAAAAGCTGCTCAGTTTCACTGACAATCGCCAAGACGCCTCGCTCCAGGCCGGTCACTTCAACGACTTTGCCAATGTTGCGCTGCTGCGCTCGGCAGTGGCCGCGGCTATTGCCCGCCAGCAGGCCCATGATCCGCTCACCCATTTGAATGTAGCTCAGGCTGTGCTTCAAGCGTTGTCGCTCCCGCAAGAAACCTATGCGCGCAACGTCGGTGCATATGGTGGAGCAAAGCGACGGAACGAGGAAGCGCTAGCTGCTTACCTCGAATACCGCGTGTATGAGGATCTGCGCCGTTCCTGGCGCATTACTCAGCCAAACCTGGAGCAATGTGGCTTGCTCGGCTTGATTATCTCGACCTGCACGACCTGTGCGTCGACGACGAGCCGTGGAAGGCGCACCCGGTGCTAGCAGCATGTAGCCCTGTGCAGCGTGAAACCACGATTCGGACTATGCTAGAGCATATGCGTCGTGATTTGGCAATCGACGCGCCATGTCTTGATCCCGAGCAACAGGGCGAACTGGTGCGCCGGGTGACTGTTGCGCTCCAGGAACCTTGGACATTTGCGGACAAGGAGATCCGCAACTTGCGCACTGCGACGCGCTTCGTTGTTCCCAGCGATGAAGCGGTGCCTATAAGTTGGCGCAGCTTCTCGGTGCGGGGGCAGCTTGGTCGATTCCTGCGTTCGCCGCTCGCCTGGCCAGTGCTCGACGCTCCACTTGAAGATGGTCAATACGAGCAGTTGCTCAACGCCCTGATCGACGTTCTGGTCGGTACCAACATCCTGGTTGACGTGGCTGAGAAAGGACCACGTGCGGTGCAGATTCGTCGCGACGCGCTGCTCTGGGGCCAAGGTGACGGCGCCTCGCCGCCCTTCGATCCGATCCGCGCTCGGCGCATGGCAGGCCTCGCCGCAGTGGAGCGTCAGCCCAACCGCTTTTTCCAGGCTTTCTACCGACAGCCGCCCACCAGTTTGCGGGGAATCGAGGGCCGCGAACACACGGGGCAGGTTGAGCAGGACAAGCGCGAAATCCGCGAGGATCAGTTTGGCAAAGGTCAGCTCCCGGTGCTGTTTTGTTCACCAACTATGGAGCTGGGCATTGACATTCGCGACCTCAACGTGGTGCATATGCGAAACGTGCCGCCTACGCCAGCGAATTATGCACAACGTAGCGGCCGTGCGGGTCGTAGCGGGCAACCTGCGCTAGTCATGACCTATTGCTCGAATGGCAGTGGGCACGATCAGTACTTCTTTCAGCGCCAACCGGCCATGGTCGCTGGCGCAGTCGCGGCCCCGCAGATCGAACTTGCCAACGAAGATCTGGTGCGAGCTCACATCCACGCTATCTGGCTCGGCGCAACCGGACTTGATCTTGGCCGCTCGCTGCTCGACCTGCTTGATGCCGGCGTTGATGGCTTGCCGTTGAGGCCCGAAATTCGCGATCAGATCGCGCTCGATGCTACACGCCAGGCGGAATGCCTTGCTATGTGCCAACGTGTGCTTGCAAGTAGCGCAGTGACGCTGGCAAACACACGCTGGTATAGCGATAGTTGGCTCACCCAGGTAGTTGCAGAAGCGCCGCATGTGTTCGATGCGGCCTGTGGGCGTTGGCGAGAGCTGTATCTGGCCGCGGATGAGCAGCTTCAGGAAGCGCGCCGGGCAGTTGACGCCTTCCATCGGGGAGCGGTGGACCGGGAGGCACGCACCGAGGCTGATCGGCGTGAGGCTGAGGCCAAGCGCCAGAAGGACTTGCTGTGCAACGCGCCGCCCCCATCAACCAGCGGCGCCCGCTCGCGGCAGTCGCGAAGCGACTCGGATTTTTACCCTTATCGTTACTTCGCGAGCGAGGGCTTTCTGCCGGGATACAACTTCCCGCGCCTGCCGGTTCGTGCGTTCCTAACAGTTGGTCGTGACGAGGGAGCGTTCCTTGCTCGCCCGCGTTTTCTGGCGCTGACTGAGTTCGGCCCGCAAAACATTGTGTACCACGAGGGCCAGAAGTTTCGTATTAACCGGGCGATCATCCCTGCTGGCGATGTCCAGCGCCGCCTGGTGCGCGCAAAGATCTGTCGGGTGTGCGGCTATTTCCATGAAGGCGTTCTAGCACAAGTCTGCGAGCAGTGTGGCACCCAGCTCACGACGCAGGGCGGGCAGGTCATTCCCAATCTATTTGAGATGACCACCATGAGCACCCAGGCGGTCGAGCGCATCACGTGCGAAGAGGAAGAGCGGCTGCGGACCGGCTTCAAAATCTCGTCACATTATCAATTTGCGCGCCTAGGCGGTGTGCTGCGGCGCTTCGATGCGGAAACCGTGGGGCTGAATGGCTCGTCACTCGGGTTGAGTTATGGGCCTACCGCGACAATTTGGCGAATCAATCATGGCTGGCACTCGGCGCGTCAGGAAGGCTTCGCCCTCGATCTGCGAAGCGGCAAGTGGGGCGGCAAGCCAGGCGGCGACGATCTTGGCGAGGAAGACTCATTGGCGGGCGAAAGCGTGCGCCAAGGCATTCGCATTGTTGTGCGCGATACGCGCAATCTGTTGGTAGTGCTGCCAGCACCAGCGGCCAGCGCCAACGAAGCGTTGATGGCGAGCCTGCAATATGCGCTTCAGCGTGGGATCGCCGCGACCTTCCAGCTCGAGGAGCAAGAACTCAACTCGGAACTCCTTGGCGATGGCCCGCAGCGGCGCATCGTGTACTGGGAAGCGGCTGAAGGTGGCGCTGGAGTGCTCCGTCGCCTCGTTGAAGAACCGGACGCTCTCGCGCGGGTTGCGCAGGCAGCACTTGAGATCTGCCACTTCGACCCACAGAGTGGCGTTGAAGATGCCGACAAAGCCGGCGAGTGTGTGCGCGCCTGCTATCGCTGCCTGCTGTCCTATAGCAACCAGCCATCTCACAATTTGCTTCACCGCCACCTAATCCGTGAGCAGCTTGTCGCCCTGGGCGGCGCACAGGTTGCCATGCACGGAGAAAGCGTAACAACCAGTGCAGCGCCGATCGGGAATAGCACCGTGTCATATCCAATGACCGAGTTGCCTCCAGCCACACAGCGTGTTGTCCAGTATATTCAAACAAGCCACGGCGTGCTGCCTGACTCCATGTTAGAAACTGTTGGTGGTCAGCACACTCATCTTGCCTACACCGCCGCCTATGTCTGCGTGCTATGCCCAGAGCCAGGTGAGACAGTTGCTGCGGCCAAAGTAGATTTAGAAGATCAAGGCTACACCGTCGTCGTCATTCAACCTGATCAAGAAGTAGCGCCACAGCTCGCGCGCTACCAGTTCTGGCGCGCATAGAGGTCTACTAATGTCTTTTCAACCCGGCTCGCTCGTCAGCTACCGTCAGCGCGATTGGATTGTGCTTCCGTCCGAGAACCCTAACCTGATCATGCTGCGTCCGATCGGCGGTGGCATGCGGGAAACCTGTGGGGTGCTCAGACCGTTAGCGGATCTCGCCGCCCCAAACCTGCCGTATGAGCGGATCACAGCGACGACATTCCCGCTGCCACTACCCACGGACGTTCAGGATCCGGCTGCGGTGCGGCTGCTGCTCGACGCTACGCGACTGCTTCTACGCGACGGCGCTGCCCCGTTTCGAGCGCTTGGTCGGCTTTCGTTCCGCCCCCGGCCGTATCAGTTCGTGCCCTTGCTCATGGCGCTGCGGCAGGAAACCGTGCGGCTACTGATCGCGGATGATGTCGGCGTGGGCAAGACAATAGAGGCAGCTTTGATCGCTCGCGAGCTGCTTGACCGCGGCCTGATTCAGCGCGTGGCCGTGCTGTGCCCACCGGCACTTTGCGATCAGTGGCAAAAGGAATTGGCCGAGAAGGTCAACCTTCAAACGGTGGTTATCCGCTCGGGAACAGTTTCCCGCCTCGAGAAACAGACGCCGCAAGACCGAGGCATCTTTAGCCACTACCGCCACTTCGTTGCCAGTATTGACCTTGTCAAAAACGACGCAACATATCGTGCCTCGTTCCTCAAGAACCTGCCGGATCTGGTGCTGGTCGACGAGGTGCATGGCGCTGCCCGACCACGCGGCGGACGCGGTGCGCAGGGGCAACAGCAACGTTACGAGCTGTTGCGCGCTATCGGGGAGCGCCCAGGGCAGCACATGGTACTCCTCAGCGCCACTCCTCATAGTGGCGTCGAGGAGGCGTTTCGCTCGATACTTGGGCTACTGCAGCCGGAGTTCGAGGCACTTGATCTAGCGCACCTGAGTGAAAAGGAACGCATCCACCTCGCTCAACACTTTGTGCAGCGTCGCCGCGTTGATGTGCGTAATTGGATGGGCACCGACACACCGTTTCCTGAACGTGATACTAGCGAGGCGCCCTACCGCTTTTCGCGTCCCTACGATGCCTTTTACCGCGATGTCTATGCCTTCGCCCGGGGCGTCGTCTCAGCAGCCGATACCCTGAGCGGTTGGAAGCAGCGTATGCGCTATTGGTCGGCACTCGCGTTGCTGCGCTGTGTTGCCTCATCGCCAGCCGCGGCATTAGCAGCCCTCAAGTCACGGGGCGGTGATGTCGCAATGATGATACCATCACAAGCGATGAGCCAGCGACAGAGTTGAGCCGTGAAGAAATCGATGCCGTCGTTGAACCTATTGTTGGCGATCCAACCGAGCAGGAGCAAGTGGTCGATAGCACACCGCCAGCACTGATCTCGTTACCAACCCATAGCCCAGATTGGCAGGCGGATGAGCAACGCCGACTCGATGCGCTGGCCCGTGCAGCAGAGCAATTGAGCCGAAATAGTGATGACGATGCAAAGCTGCTCAAGCTGGTTGAACTGGTTCGGCGCATGCTGCGCGACGGCTTTCAGCCGATTGTCTGGTGCAGGTATATCGCTACCGCCGCGTATGTTGCCAACGAACTGGAACGACGGCTGGGCGGCGAGCAAAGCCGCGTTCGTATCGCCGCCATCACTGGTGACGATCCCGACGACGTTCGGCGGAGCAAGCTTGAAACGCTTACACACGCCAAGCAGCGCTTGCTGGTTGCGACTGACTGTTTGAGCGAGGGTGTGAATTTACAAGACCACTTCAGCGCTGTCGTCCACTATGATCTCCCGTGGAACCCGAACCGATTGGAGCAACGCGAGGGGCGGGTTGACCGCTTTGGACAAACTGCCCCGACGGTCAAGGCAGTGCTGATCTACGGCGAAGACAACCCGGTTGACGGCGCTGTGCTTGACGTGCTGCTGCGCAAGGCGCGCGAGATTCAAACAGCTCTTGGCGTGCGCGTGCCGGTACCAGTGGATAGCGACACCGTCATGCAGACGATGCTACGGTCGCTCTTCGCTCCTGGTCGCACCTCCGGTATGCAGCTCTCGATGTTTGACACGGCTGACGATGCCGATGCACAGGTTGGTCAACTCCATGCACGCTGGCGTGAGGATGCCGAAAAGGAAAGCCGGACGCGCTTTGCCCAGCGAACGATCAAGCCGGAGGAGGTCGAGCACGAGCTTGAAGCAGCAGATACAGTGCTTGGCAGCCCCAACGAGGTGCGCGACTTTCTCGTCGCGGCGAGCGAGCGGCTTAACTTACGGCCTGCACAAAGTCACCGATCAACGCTGGGATGTGAATGTTGGTATGCTGCCGCCAGTGGTCAAACAGCGCCTTGGAACCGTGAGCGATCCCTGGGCGGTCACCTTCGACTCACCTGTTCCCGATGGCCTCAACTATATCGGCCGGAACCACGCGCTTGTCGAGGCGTTGGCCGAGTATCTGGTCGATCTGGCATTTCATCCAACAGGAACTGTGCGCCCCACCGCACGCGCCGGCGTTATTCGTACGAAACAGGTCGCTCGGCGCACGACCTTGCTCATGCTGCGTTTACGATACCTCATCCACGAGACGGGCGATGACCACCCGCAGCTCGCAGAAGAGACTGTTGTATGGGGGTTCCAAGGGACGCCGCCAAACATCATCGTTGTTGAGCCTAGCGCAGCACGAATGTTATTGGCCGAGGCCGAAGCAGCTACAACGCCGAGCCTTGATGAGCAGCGTGACGCCCTTGACGTTGCGCTCGGTCACTGGCGCCAAATCAGTGACGAAAAGGAGGGGGCGGCAGCGCTACAGGAACTGCTCGCTACCAGGAGCACCGAGCTCCAAGAAAGCCACCGTCGCATCCGGCGGCTGGTGCGCCAGTCCTCTATGCGCATCGAGCCACAGTTTCCGCCCGATCTGCTAGGCGCAGTGGTTCTGCTGCCCGTGCCGAGGAGTTGAGCATGAACAATCCCGATGAAGCAGACGCCGGCGCGACAACTGTTACCCCGCCCAGTGCTAATCCAGGCTATGTGCTCGGACAGCTTGCCCGCGCGCTGACGACGAACCAGACGCACCCCGATCCGGCAACACGCGAGCGTGCGGCTCGGAAGATCGACAGCTGGATTCAAGTATTCCAGGGCATGCTCTCCGGCGCGCTTCGCATCGGATCGCGCACGCCAGTAGCAGCGACACCAGCGTGGGCTACGCTTGAAGTCGTCAAAGGCGGCTTCGCAACCGGCTCGCTCCTCGCCGAGGGACCACTTCAGCCTCACGAGGTAGCGCTGCTCAGGGAACTTCCCACAATGAGCGCGGGCACCGAGCGTGCAGCAATCAATAGTTACTACATCAGCGAGCCTGGTTTTGCAGCCCTTCAGGAATTGTTGGCGAGCGGGCGCTACCGCGTGAATGTGCCTGAAGAGGGCGCCCTGCTGGTGATCGCGTGGCTAGCCCGCCAGAACCGTGTCGAAGAAGCGCAGGCGCTGCTGGAGCTGCTTGGCCCGTTCTTGAGTCGTCTGCGGCTCTACCCAGTTCCCGCCGAGCGACCGATTGAGATAAGCACCAACGTGTTTCGGCAGGATGTGGGGCAGACGATGGCTGCGCTACAGGCAGTTGTCCTTCGCCGAAGCGTGGCGCGCGAGCGCGAGGCCATCCTTGTTTGGGCGCCGCTCTATGATCGCACGGTCGCGCTGTTCACAGAGACGGTAGAGGGTGAAGCGCCGTCTGTACCGTTGGGAACTGATGGATCGCCACAGCGCCGCCCAAGCGGGCATTACGTTGTTGAGGGTGGCTGGCCGTGTCAGTTCTATCCGGCAGGCTGGGCTGATCGTGCTCAAGCGTTGCTTGACGACTACCAGCGGCAGCGGGGAACGCACCAGCTTTCAGCCAAACCTGAACGGCAGGGCGAGGCATTCGCTTTGCTACGCGCGTACTTGGCTCGCTGCATAAACAATCCACGCCAACTGAGCGGCCGAGAGGTTGGGCAAATTCGCGCGCTCCTTGCCGCGTTTGCGCTTCGGCGCGGGATGCCCGGCTCATTGCGCCATGAAGCACTGCGCCAAATGCAAACACGCCGTGCCACAGCTCCCACGGCCGTTGATCTTGCACAGGTGCTGCTGCACCGATTGGCGTCGCTACCGCAGGACGGAGGGCTAGAGAGTCTCGACGAAGTTGTCTCGCCGATCACAACTGAAGAAGCAAGCGCATTCAAGCTCGCCGAAGGGCAATTCTTTTCTCCTAACCTCGTGCACAAAGTGGAACGCAGCCTGGCGGCCCCGGTGCAGGTGCTGATCGAGCGTAAGATTATCCCGTCGAGCGAAGCTCTGGCGCGGGTCGTGCCCCAGATCAGCGCACATGCGCGGGTGGCATCGGTTGCCGACCCTGACCTGCGCCGATTGTACAGCGCGCTCTACACCGCATTCCGCCGGCGGCGTTCACTGCTGCTGCTCAACTTGCAGCATCAGGTCAAGTTCGACGAGTTGCCGTGGGTGGCAGCGGTTGAAACGTACCGCACACGCGACCAGCGCGCCAAGCAACTCGCCTATGATGTCCTTCGCCAAGTCGTCAGCTTGGCGATCACGACCTTTCCGCAGCAGATTTTGCCCAACACGCTGCTACGTGAGATCCGTGCCCTCGCTGAGAGCGCCGGGCTTGCGCTGCCAATCGTGGATGAGGTTGCCGCCGACATTTTCATGGGCGAGTTTTCCGAAAAGTACTTGCGTGCAGCGCAATGGGCAGGCAGACTTCTCAATGGCTCGCTGTATGAGCGCTACTATGGGCTTCCCTATATCGATGTGCTGCAGATCAATGACGTAACCGCGTCGCGCTATGGAACGCCTACTTCAGCCGCTTTCATCCGGCTGTGCCACGAACTCGCAGGCGCGAACAGCTCTGGTGGTCGGGGCTTCTCGGTCGCCCGCAACGGCACGATCATCGAGCAGGAGCAGATCCTGACCACCCATAACCTCGCAGTGCTGTTTGACGCGCTTGGCCTCCACGATTCGCTTCGACCACAGCTGGCCGACATGGCGCGCCACTGCTTCGCGTGGGTCTGCACAGAGCACCAGATCAGGCGTGGCGCTTGGAAGTCCAACTTGCGCATGCTCAAGAACACCGCGTATGCTTGGCGGCACATGGTGTTCTTCCTGGCGTTGCTCCCTGACGACCAGGTAACAGCATTTCTTGGATGGGCCGAGCAGCATTTGGCGGCACAGTCTGCTGCCTTTCAAGATCGCTTCCGACCTGCGCTCGATGGTTTGGCCTACGCAGCGGCGGGCGATACAATCGAACTGTCTGCCCGTCGCTTCATTGGATGGACAACGGAGCGGCACTGGTTGATGCCGGAGAATTAACCACAAAGACACAAAGGACACCAAGGTTTTTATGGAAGACCATGCGCGAGCAGATGCGCTCTCGAAACAATTGATTGGCGCGGCTATCGAAGTACATCGGGCACTAGGTCCGGGTCTGCTCGAAT
This sequence comes from Candidatus Altimarinota bacterium, assembly GCA_012031775.1. Lineage (GTDB taxonomy): Bacteria > Chloroflexota > Chloroflexia > Chloroflexales > Chloroflexaceae > JAAUTF01. The sequence goes on from JAAUTF010000122.1 coordinate 9,756, forward strand.
CGGCATACGAGGCTTGTCTTTGTCATGAACTAAAACTGCGTAGCATTCCGTTCGAGAGGCAGGTAGCGCTACCCGTCATTTACAAAGGAACGATGCTCGATTGTGGCTATCGGCTCGATCTCCTTGTCGGCAATCTTGTTATCGTTGAACTCAAAGCTATTGATGAGCTAGAGCCAATTCACGAAGCACAACTGCTCACCTACTTGCGCTTGAAAAAGCTCTGGCTCGGTCTTCTGATCAACTTCAACGTGCCTGTGCTGAAACAAGGCATCAAACGACTGGTTAATGGCTAGCAGATTTATAAAACTTTGTGTTCTTTGTGCCTTTGTGGTGAAAATACATGACGACCAACATGACGATTGAGGGCGGCCTGCTCTCCCCAGATATTGTTGAACGGATCACCGAGCTCGAAGGGCAGCGACCCGGCGACTTCGGGCTGAACCCAAATCGCACCATGGCCGATGGGATTGCGGGCGTGTTCTTGACCGCACGTGCTCACTGGAAGCTGTTTCAAGATCGGCTGGCGGATGCCCGCGATGATGCATCGATCACGACGATCACGCGCCAGCAGTGGGTGCTGCCATTGCTCGGTTTGCTTGATTACCAACTGGTCTTCCAGCGCTCGGCAGCAATGGTAGACGGGCGGCCCTACGCGCTTTCGCACCGCGCTGGCGAAACCGATGCCGCGCCGCCAGTGCATGTCGTTGCGGTGGATCAGCCGCTTGGCGAGCGACAGGGGCGCGGCAGCATTGCGCCGCATGCCCTGCTGCAAGACTATTTGAACCGCACTGAGCAGCTTTGGGGCATCGTCACCGACGGCTATACGCTGCGCCTGCTGCGCGACTCCTCGTATTTCAGCCGCCCAACCTACGTCGAGTTTGACCTCAGGCAGATATTTGATGGCGACCGGCTCGACGAATTTATTTTGTTTTACCGACTCGTCCACCGTTCGCGCCTGCCCATCGATGGCAACGATGCCACATGCCTATTGGAACGCTACCACCTCCAGGCAGTGGAGCAGGGCGACCGCATCCGCGATGGGCTGCGCATCGCGGTGGAAGAAGCGATCCGCCACCTTGGCAACGGTTTGCTGCGCCACCAGCACAATCAGGAATTACGAGAGCGCCTCGAAAGCGGCAAGCTAACCACGCGCGCCTTCTACCAGCAGTTGCTGTATACCATCTACCGCTTTTTGTTCCTCATGGTGGCCGAAGAGCGCAACCTGCTGGTTGACCACAAAGACACGAAGGACACAAAGGCCGCGCAAGAACACATACAAGAAGAACTTGGTGCTCTTCGTGCCTTTGTGGTGAATCCTGATTACTACCGCGAACACTACAGCGTCGCGCGGCTGCGCCTGCTGGCCGACGAGCCACTGACCGCCCCTGAACGTTTCGATGACCTGTGGCTGGGCTTGCAAACGCTGTTCCTTGCGCTGCGCGACGAGCGTATGGCCGCCGCGCTTGGTATGCCGCCGCTGAACGGGCAGCTTTTCGAGGAGCGCGAGCTAGACCGCGCATTGATCAGCAACCGCGATTTGCTGCTGGCGGTGCGGGCCTTTTCTTCGTTCACGCCGCCCGGCGAGCATGTGCGACGGCGCGTTAACTACAGTGCGCTGGATGTCGAGGAGCTGGGTAGCGTTTATGAATCGCTGCTCGACTACAGCCAGCGATTGGCCCCGACCCGTTGTATGGCATGCGCTTCGACCTGGTGTTGGGCGAGGCTCGCCGCTCCACTGGCTCATACTACACCGACCGCACGCTGGTGAATGAACTGGTGCAGGCCGCGCTCGTGCCGGTGATCGAAGAAAAGCTGCGCGGGGTAGAAGAAAACCACAAAGGCACAAAGAGCACAAAGACTGCAAAAAGCGATAAAAAGGAAGAACTTCGTGACCTTCGTGCCTTTGTGGTGAAACAAAAGGAAGATGCGCTGCTTTCCATCCGTTGCGTCGATCCGGCTTGTGGGAGCGGCCACTTTCTGCTGGCGGCGGCGCGGCGGATCGGGCGCGAACTGGCTCGCGTGCGTGCTGGCGGCGATGAACCTTCCGCCGATGCGGTGCGCGCCGCAACCGCG
>JAAUTF010000123.1 GCA_012031775.1 Candidatus Altimarinota bacterium
TACTGGGGAGATAAGCAGTGCGCCCGTGGCCCCGCAGGTTCGCCGCCGAGCGAAGATTGTGGTGAACCCGAGTTCGCCTGGAAAGTTCGAAAGCGAACGTCGCATCTATGTCGCAAAACAGGGCATCGAAGCGCTTAATCGGCCAACTTAATTTACCGGGTAACTCTGGTTACGATAACACACGCCCTGCCGATGAGCTGCGCATCATCTGGTTTAACGAGCGTGTTCCAACCACTAATATCTCGCCCTGGCGCAGTGACAGTGCCGCTTTACGTACCGATGTGCGCCGCGCCGGTGCTTTCGCCAATAACCCGTATCTGAGCAAAGGTGGCACGAACGGCGCGGCAGCGTTCTATCGCGCTGCTGAGATTCTGCGCAGCGCAGATTCTTCCGTCGAGTACAACGGCGAGACTTTCACGTACGAGAACCGTCTTGTCTATGTCACCGATGGGGTCTCGAATATTTTCCTCAATACAGATGCCAGCGATCTCTATGGCGGTGTGAGTTCCTTCAACACGTTCGAGCGCCGGAGCTTCTGTTATAACCTTGGCGCTGCCGTGATCGAGGAAGCTCCCTGCCAGACGACGAGCGGTGGCGGCTTGTACCTCGGCGTCGACCGACCGCTTACCCAGGTGACGAACCAGGCGCAGCAGGTGCAGGATTTCGCTGAGGTCTTCGTTGTGGCGATCGGTTCGTTCTCTACAGTTGGCCTCTTGCCGGTTGCAACCGTCCCGGAATACTTCTTTGTCGCATCAACGCTCACAAACAACAACGGCACGACGAATATCGATCTCTTCTTCGACGATGTTGCCGCGACGGGCAACGCTATCGGTGCTTGCCAACCGGTGCTTGGTGCCGAGATCAATACCATACCGGCGGCTCGTGCCATTCCACAGCCTGGCCTCACTTACCCACAGGTCGGCGAAGTTGTGCTAAGGCGTGGCACCCAGACCTATCGCGCTCCGGTAACGGCAGCCGCAGACGGGAGCCTGAGCTATCGCTTCACCGCTGGCTCGCTGCCCCCGGGCCTGTACCTGCTCTCAGCCTATATCGGCTATCGTGGTGATGATACTGTTGGCCGGGTGTATACCGATACACTCGACCCACAACAAGCCGATGTTGTGGCCGAAATTCCGGTAACCGTGCCTGCCAGCGGCGGTTACGAGACCGACCTTTCGCTGCGGTTTGCCGGTAACGTCTGTACGCAGTAGTATAGTTGCTCTATGGTACAATAAAGATCCAGTTATACACCATAGAGCAGTGGTGTCCGCGTTGGTGGCAAAGCCTTTAACGCGGACACCGCTGTACAACGATACGTATGACATTTCAGGATATGTTCGCAACCGCGCTGAGCAACCTTGGCCGCCGTAAGGTTCGCACTGCTCTGACATCGATCGGGGTGATCGTCGGCATCTTGACGATCGTCACCATGGTTTCGCTCGGTGTTGGTGTACAGCGCGAGATCAGCGCTCAATTTGCCGCATTGGGTCTCGAAAATGTTTTTGTTGAACCGCGCGAGTCGAATGAGGGCGATTTTTTTACGCAGTTCGCCGCTCCGCAGCGTGAGACACCAATCACGCCTGAGCTGATCGCAGATTGGCGCGCGTTGCCGAACGTGGCCAACGTTGTACCGGTGATCAGCCTCAACGGCGTGACGACGGCCCTAGAATTACCTGGCGGCGCGAGCAGTGTTGTGCGTGTTACCGGAGAACAGCTATTTGCTAATCCGTTTCGGCGCGAGGTGAATGCCCTGGCCGGCGAGTTAGCGCTTGGCGAGCAGTCAGGGGTGCTTATCATTTCTGAAGGCGCGCTGCCGCGCGGTGTCGAGCCGGCAACTATTGTCGGTAGCGAGGTGACGATCGTGCTGCAGAGCCCGCGCGGCGAGAGCGAGCGCTTCGTTTTTCGTGTGCTGGGTGTAAGTTCTTCAGAGGAAAACGAGGTTGAGGCCACCGTCGCCGATATGGCGGCGATGAAGTCGTGGTGGTTCAACACAAACGACTATCTGGCTGAACAAGGCTACGACTCAGCGGTCGTGCGCGCGGTCGATGTGAACCAGGCAGCCAACCTCGTCGCCGATTTTCGAGCCGAGGGGTTTCGTGTACAATCGCTTGAACTCATCCTCGACACCGCAAATCGCGCCTTTGCCGTCATCAATGTGATGCTTGCCTCGGTTGGCGGTCTAGCGCTGTTTGTAGCGCTAATTGGTATCGTCAATACAATGATTATGGCGATTTACGAGCGCACACGCGAGATCGGGACGCTCAAGGCGATCGGGGCATCGCGCAGCGACATTCGTGGCCTCTTTATGCTCGAAGCAGGTCTGATCGGCCTGATCGGTGGTGTAGTCGGCGTTATTGGTGGCTGGTTGCTTGGCATTGTGTTAAACCAGGTTATTGCCTGGTATATCGAACAGGAAGGCCTTCCTATCGCCGCGACATTTTTTGTCACGCCGCCCTGGTTGGCTTTGCTCGCACTGGCCTTTGCCGCGCTAGTCGGCATCGTGGCCGGCCTTTATCCGGCGGCACGTGCCGCCCGTCTCGATCCACTGGTTGCCCTACGGTATGAGTAAAGGCAGTGAGGATTGCGATGGAGGATCGCGACGTTGTCGCGTCTGCCGCACCATGTACGATTAATGGGCGCTACACTCGTGCGGTGGTTGAAGAACTGACGATCGGGCTGAATACTGTTACCCTGGGCGCTGAGCCGGGGATAATACTCGTTGCCGGTGGCTCTTCCTGGGAAAAGTGGCTCGAAACGCTGACAACAAAAGTCTCCGCCGAGGTTCACCGCGACCGCATAAACAACGCCCTGCCGACAGCTTACTTCGCCTGTGTAGCACTCGGCTCGCACTACACCGCTACCCTCGTCGCCCAGCCGCTCGACGAAGACGCTGAGCATAACCCCGGCCAGCTCTTCGATGTTATTTGGGGCAATGACCCGACAACAGTAGCCTCCCTGACCGCCCGTGTATCGCCCGCTGCACGCCGAGCACAGCTGCTCAGCCAGAGCGCTACCTTAGTGCCTCTGCCCGCTGTCGAGTTGCTCACGCTCTGCGACACCGTTTTGACCTTTGCCTCGCGCCAGTATACGACTCTGGCGATGAGCGCACGCGCCATCGATGAGCGGCTGCGCCATCACGAAGACCAGACGCGGATGATCGTGCATGATATGCGCGCACCGCTGCACACCATGATGATGACGATCAAGTCACTCCAACGCCAAACGTTCGATGCCGTTGGGCAGACACAGCTCTTTGGCGTTGCGCACGAGAGCGCATCTTACCTGCTCAATCTTGTTGAAACCATGCTCGACTCGGCGCGCCTTGAGGCCAGCAGTTGGACATTACGGCTCCAGCCGTTACGCCTCGCCACCTTGATCCGCTCGGTCTGCGAGCCGCTTGAGCTGGCAGGCCGCGAGGCGCAAGCGCCGCTACGCTACGATATCGAGGATAACTTACCGGTCATCCACGCCGATCGTACCTTGATCGAGCGCGTGTTGGCCAATCTGGTCGCCAATGCCATCAAATACACCCCGCGCCATGGCGAGGTGCTGATCTCGGCACGTCGTTCGGCAGAGATCGACGCTGTTGAACTTACGGTGCGCGACACCGGGCGCGGTATCGCACCCGAAGCGCAAAGACATATTTTTGAACGTTTCTACCAGGCTACAGGCAGCGATCAACGCCGTGGCAGCGGCATTGGGCTCTACTTCTGCCGCCTCGCAGTCGAGGCTCACGGTGGGAATATCCGCGTCGAAAGCAGCCTGGGTGTCGGTAGTACGTTCACCGTAACCCTGCCACTTTGACGTGCTACGTCATCGATGTTATCATCTGCGTACATTTTCCTCGTTTTGAGCTACTCCTCGCTTCGTGCCGCTCCGCTGGCCTGGAACAACCGAGGCAACAACTGTGCAGCAAGAGCAGATTATCGCTATCCGCGAAATTTACTGGAACATCAGCCCAACCGTAGGCCAGCTTTTTCTCTACACGCTGGCGATTCTTACCACCATCGTGATGGCCTGGGGTATTCTGCAAGATATCGCGCGTTGGCGGCGCGGTAAGCCCGAGGCGCGCATCAACGACTTGGCGGGACGCGCCCGTGAGTTTCTTGTCCAGGTTTTTGGCCAGAAACGAGTGCTGCGTGATCGTAAGCCCGGCTCAATGCACGCCCTGATCTTTTTTGGCTTCCTGGCGCTGTTCATCGGCACCGATATCATCGCTGTTGAAGAGGATTTTACCGTGCCCTTGCTTGGCCCCGACGCTGGCAAAATTCTTGTCGGGAGTTTCTATCAAAGCTACGAACTCATTCTCGACACGCTTGGCCTTGCCTTTGTGATCGGCCTGAGCTGGGCTGCATTGCGACGCTACCGCGTGCGTCCCGAGCGCCTCGATAATCGGCGTACAGATGCCTGGGTGCTTGGCGTGATGTTGTTTATCGCGATCGGCGGTTTTTTGATCGAAGGCCTGCGCATCGCCAACCAGACGATCGGCGGGGTGCCGGTGTATTCTCAGGCGTGGGCACCGCTAGCATACATCGGTTTTACGCTGGCAATGTTCTTTCGTGCTATTGGCCTCGGCGATGGCAGCCCGCTTGCACTTGGCATTCATCAGGTGCTGTGGTTCACCCACGCTGCGGCCACTTTCGCCTTTATTGGCACCCTGCCGTTCAGTAAGTTCAAGCATATTCTTTATACGCCGTTGAATACGTTTTTTCGCGATACGACGCCGAAAGGTGCGCTCGACGCTATTCCCAACCTTGAAGCCGAGATCGAGAAAGATGAGCCGCAGCTCGGCCTGGCCACTCTGGCCGATTTTAGTTGGAAGCGCCGCCTCGACTTCGATGCTTGCATGCGCTGTGGGCGCTGCCAATCGGTCTGCCCGGCGCACGCCAGTGGTGCCGATCTCTCGCCGAAATTTATCATCACGAAGCTGCACGATCTGGCACACCAGCAGCCGGTGCTCTTCAAGGATGGATCGCTCAAATCGATCGCCGATTTTGAGCCGGGTGGGGCCACAAATGGCACAACAACTGCCGAGACGATCCCGCTCTACGGCAATCTGTTCAGCGAGAACGAGCTATGGAGCTGCACCACGTGCAACGCCTGTGTTCATGAATGCCCGGCGATGATCGAGCACGTAGACGATATTGTTGAACTGCGCCGTCATCTGACCATGATCGAGAGCGAAGTGCCGCAGGGTGTGAAGCGTGTGTTAGAAGGTATCGAACGCGCCGGTAACCATGGCGCTTGCCAACGCGCGATCGCACCGCCTGGACGGCTGGGCTCGATGTGCCAACGCTAGCCGAGAAGGAGAGCGTCGATGTGCTCTACTGGGTTGGCTGCGCCCCTAGCTACGACGAACGCAGCCGTCGTGTGGCACGCGCGATGGTCCAGCTCTTTCAAGCCGCTGGCGTCGATTTCGCCATTCTCGGTGAGGAAGAGACCTGCACCGGCGATCCGGCACGGCGTATGGGTGAGGAGTTGCTCTACCAGGCACAGGCCCAGACGAACATCGAGACGATGAAGCAGTATCGCTTCAAGCAGTTGGTCACAACTTGCGCGCACTGCTATAACACGATCGAGAATGAGTACCCGCAGTTCGGCGGCACAGCGGGCATCGACTACGAAGTTGTGCATCACACCGACTTTCTCGCCCGCCTGATCGCTAGCGGTAAGCTGAAGCCAGTCAATCGTGTCGAGGAGAAAGTCGTCTATCACGACCCGTGTTACATCGGGCGCTACAACGACATCTACGATGCGCCGCGTCAGGTGCTGTCCAGTATTCCTGGTGTTGAACTGGTAGAAGCTCTGGAGCGCAACCGTGAGCGGGCAATGTGCTGTGGCGGTGGCGGTGGCAATGTCTGGCTAGAGGGGTGGGGCGAAAAAGAACGTCAACGTGATCAGGTTAGAGCAGTTAACGCAAGAGGAGCCGCAGACATTGGCAGTTGCCTGCCCCTTCTGTATGGTGATGTTCGAAGATGCTGCCAAAAACACCGGCCGCGACGAGAGCCTCAAGCGTCGCGACATCGCCGAGATCGTGCTCGAGTCGATCGCATCGGCGTAGGGGTAGAGCATTGCAGCACCCCTACGCCGATACGATCTTACGGCAAGGGAATGGTAGCGGCGACGCGTGTGCCGCGCCCGAGAGCGCTTTCGATGCCGAACTCGCCACGCAGCAGTACCTCGATCTGCTGGCGCATACTGGCAATCCCCATATTCTTGCGCGAGCGGTCGTCGGCCAGCGTCTCGGTGAGGTGAAAGCCGCTACCGTCGTCTTCGATCAGGATCTGCAGCGCGTTGCCTGCAACATCGAGCAGCACACGCACCTGATTGGCGTTCGCGTGTTTGGCGACATTGTTCAGCGCCTCTTGCACAAAACGAAAGATCGTCACTTCATAATGGTTTGGCAGGCGCGTGTCGAGGCTCTGGATCATTAGGTTGACCTCGACGCTGTTTTTCTCGCTAAACTGCTGCGTGTAACGCCGCAAAGTTGGTACAAGGCCGAGATCGTCTAGCGTCATCGGGCGCAAGTCGAAGATGAACTTGCGGGTGTCTTGCAATGTGGTATTGATCGCACTTTTGAGTCCGGTAAGCTCCGAGCGTGCCTGGTCGAGGTCGTGGTCGATCAGGCGCTGGCAGATCTCGGCGCGTAACACCAGGTTGCTCATCGCCTGGGCTGGCCCATCGTGCATCTGTAAGGAGATTCGCAGCCGCTCGCTCTCCTGCGACTGGATGATATTCGCCAGTACATCGTCGCTTGTATCGACGCTGCCATTGCTGCTCTGCCCACCAAGGGCGCTTACTGTCTCATCGAGCAGGTTGATGATCGTCGAAAGTTGGCTAATACGCGCCTTAAGCCCGCCCTGCCGCGTTTGAACCTGTTCGAGCTGGCCGCGCATCAGCTGCAGGCGGATCTGCACTTCCTGAGCGGTTGCGAAAAAGTTCTTGATATCCTCTTTGCTGTATCGTTCGAGATTGACTTCGAGATCGCGCACGCGATTCGAGACTGTCAGTTCGCGCTGTGAGAGCCGCTCGACCTCGACAGTGCTCTGGCGCACCAGCACATCCATCTCGCTCAGTTCGCGTCGGCTGCGGTCGAGTTCCTCGCGATAGGTATCGCGCGCTGCCTCGAGTCGTTGGCGAATCTCGTCGCTTGCCACTGCGGTCTCCAGTCGTTTCAGGTGAGGGTTTCGCGTCTCATTATAAAACAAAAACGCCCTGCGCGTCATCATCAGGATAATGCGCACGGTGCTCTCACATCAGGCCGAGGCGCAGCCGCCAGACGTTGATCAGCGCCTCAACAACGATCTTGCGCGACATCTTCGACTGGCCAACGCGCCGGTCGGGGAAAATGATCGGTGTCTCGCCGATGCGAAAGCCCGCCTTAAGTGTGCGGTAAACCATTTCGATCTGGAAGGAGTAGCCGTTCGATCGCACTGCGGCGAGGTCGATCGTTTCAAGTACGCTACGACGATAACAGCGAAAACCGCCAGTGGCATCGGCGACGGGCAGGCCGAGAATCGCACGTGCGTAGACGTTACCGCCCCAACTGATCAGCTGGCGAACGATACCCCAATCGGTGGTGCCGCCACCACTTACATAGCGCGACCCGATGACCAAGTCGTAGTGCTGTTCGGCGGCACGCAACAGTTGTGGCAGATAGCGCGGGTCGTGCGAGAAATCGGCGTCCATCTCACAGATGAACTGCGCCCCTTCGGCCAGGGCACGGCGAAAACCGTCGATGTAGGCTGTCCCCAGGCCAAGTTTGCCGGGCCGACGCAGCAGACCAACGCGCGGTTCGCACTCCGCTAGCGCTGCGACAATATCGCCAGTGCCATCGGGTGAATTATCGTCGACGACCAGCACCCGCATGCGCGTGTGATCGAGCAATTGAGGTAGCAACACGCCGATATTTTCGGCCTCATTGTAGGTTGGAATAACGATAGTGCAGTCGGCCACGGCGAGGGAGAATGCCTCCTGGCTGCGACGAAGAGGAGCTAAAGCTACCATATTGATTGCTCCAGTGCGATGTAATGCTCTCGTGCTATTATAGCGAACGAAAATACCATCTTTCCACCGCTGTATTTAGGCGATTAGTCCCATTTCTGGAGCTCCGGGATGATCGATACCACTGGGCAGTCGGCCCATACAAGGGTGCTGCCGCGCATTCGGCTTGAACACCTCTGGTTGGCACTGGCGCTTTCCACCATCGCTGTCTTTATCAGCATGGCACCAACGGTGCCGAACGACTACTGGTGGCATCTGAAAGTCGGCGAGATCGTAGCGACTGAGGGCCTCCCGACGACGAACCGTTTCGCATGGACGGTGCCAAACGAAGAGCCATTTGTCTACCAGAGCTGGTTGGGCGAATGGCTGTTCTATATGCTCTACACAATCGGTGGCCATCCGCTGGTCATTTTTACCCGCAACGTACTTGGTATAGTCACATTCACGCTCGTGGCGATCGAAGCGCAGCGGCGCAGTGGGGCGTGGCGTGTAGCCGCACTGGTGACGGTTATTGCCGCTGCGATGACGATCAATAATCTTACGACGCGAACACAGAATTGGTCGTGGCTGCCCTTTATGCTGGTATTCACACTGCTAAGCCGCTACAGCGACGGGCAACTGCCTGCGCGGTGGCTGCTGGTGCTGCCGCTGACGATGGCGTTCTGGGTCAATGTCCACGGGGCTTTTGTGCTTGGGCTGATGCTCGTTGGGGCTTTCGTCGTGGGCGAAACGTTACGCCGTTTGCTTAAGCAACCGCGGGCGCTGACGGTGCAGCGGCTACGCTGGCTTTACGTCACTACAGCAGCGATGGCGCTGGCTACGCTGGTGAACCCGATCGGTGTTGGTGTGTATAGCTACGTGAGCGCACTGCTGAACGATAACGCGATCCAGAGCCTGATTGTAGAATGGCAGCCACCCGCGCCGCGCAGTATCGCAGAGCGCGCCTTTTTTGGCTCGGTGCTGCTAGTCATAGCAGCCTTTGCTTTTGCACGGCGGCGGCCCACAATCACCGATGTGCTGCTTGTTTGCGGTTTGGCCTGGCAAGCTTTTGGCAGTGTGCGCCACGTGATCTGGTTTGGCCTGGTGGCAATGCCGATCGTCGCGCAGGTTGTCTCTGCACCGCGACCGCTGTTTGCAGCGGCGCTTTCAGAGCGCGAGCGTGGGGCCGGTGGAGTAGCGAACACTCTGGTGGTAGCGCTGCTCTTGAGTTTTGTGCTGGCGGTGCAGCCGTGGACAAAACACAGCCTGCCGCTACCCCAGGAGTACCGGGCCCAGTTCGCCGACCTGCCGGGCGCGCCGCAGCTATTTACGAGCGGTACGCCCTACGCAGCGGCAGAACACCTGCGCGCCGACCCATGTCGCGGGCGGCTCTTTAATGAGATGGGCTATGGATCATATTTGGTCTGGGCGCTCTATCCCCAAACGCAGATCTTTATCGATCCGCGTATCGAGCTGTACCCCTTCGAGTTATGGCAGAAGTATATCGCGATAAACCGCGGCGACGATCTGGCTGCACGGCTGGAGCGCTTCAACATCAGCTGCGTGTTGCTCGATCGCGAAATTCAACCGGCACTCGCTGCGCAGATGGAACAGCTTCCTGGTTGGCAGCGCAGCTTCAACGATACACGCAGCGAAGTTTGGCGGCGGTAAAGGCAATGGATCTGAACCACTGTGTGTATATAGTAATCCTAAGTAATTTGTGAAGAAGTTTGTGTGATTGCTGGCGGCGTAGCCGCTAGCAATCACATGACCTTTAACACAACCTGTTTAGGATTGCTATAGTGAGCAAATGAACACTTCTGCCACTATAAATCGACGATCCGCGCTCGATCGACTCTTTACCCTCGATGGGGTTTATATTTTTTGCGGCGCTGGCGATTTTTGCGCTGCGACCACTGCTGACGACGATCCCGATGCACGATTTCTGGTGGCATATGGCGATGGGGCGCCAGATCGTGGAGAGCGGGCAAATTCCGACGGTCGACTCCTTCTCATTTACGCGTAGCGGCAAGGCCTTCTTCAACCAGAGCTGGCTGGCCCAGTTGATGATGTTTGGCCTCTATTCAGCTGGTGGCCTGCAACTCTTGATCGTGGTGCAGGCCGTGATTATTGCGGGCACCTACGGCTTGCTGTTGAAGCTGTGTGTTGCGCGCAGTGGGCGGCTGCGGCTCTGCGTTGCGCTGCTGCTGCTGGGCACACTGCCCGCGTCGTTCACCAACTGGATCGTGCGCCCGCAGAGCTACGCCTTGCCGCTTTTTGCCATCTATCTCTATGTTTTGACGGCATGGCGTCTTGCAGAGGAGGGAGGCTTACAGCGCGATCTGCGGCTCGGTAAGCGACGTATTTCCTTGCTCTGGCTGTTGCCGCCGCTAGCCGCACTCTGGGTGAACATCCACGGCTCCTTTGTACTTGGTGGTGCATTGATCTTTTTGACCTTTGTGGGTGAATGGATCAAGCGGTTCGTGAGCGAGCGCCAGGAAGAGCGGGCCTGGGCGCAGCGCCCGGTTGGCCGCGCGGAAGATGTATTGGAGCGCCCTGAACGCCCAGCGCGCCCAGCATTGGTGCAGATCGTAGTGTGTGGTGTGTTGGTGGGATGCGCCTGGTTGCTTAACCCTCGCGGGTTTGAAGTAATTGGCTATGTGCGCAATCTGCTCGGCAGTTCGCAGGTAACGCAGCTGGTGACCGAATGGGCATCGCCGACGATTCGTGATGCGAGCGGCACGCTGTTTTTCCTCTTTGTGATCGGCGCTGTGTTGATCTTGGCCTATGCGCGCCGCGCGCCCGATCTTATTGATATGCTGCTGCTGGCGGCTTTCTTCTGGTTAGCCCTTGGAGCGATCCGCAACAATGTCTGGTTTGCGCTAGTGGCGACGCCGCTGTTGGCCGTGCAAGCTGCGAGCTGGCGCGATGCACGCGTTGGTAAGGTGTTCCAAGGCCAGCCTTTGCTGAATGCGCTTTTAATCGGTGTCCTTACCCTGCTATTGCTACTAGCCTCGCCGTGGATCAAACCGACCCTGGCCTTGCCGCCGCAACTAGGCGCGTTGCTAGACCCGACAACGCCAATTGCGGCAGTTGAACAGCTGCGTAGCGACGATGCCCGCCCGCAACGGCTCTTTCACGACATGGGCCACGGCAGCTACTTGATCTGGGCAGCTCCTGAGCAAGCAGTTTTTATCGACCCGCGTATCGAGCTCTACCCGTATCAGCAGTGGCAAGACTTTTTGCAGATCAGTAGAGGTGAGCGCGTTCCTGAGTTGTTAGAACAATATGCCATCGACGGCTTGCTGCTCGACCAAACGTATCAGGAACAATTAATTATGTGGGCGCGCTCGAACGCCGACTGGGAGCTGCGCTACGAGGATGCAGTAGCCGCCTATTTTGTGCGTCGTTGAATTAATACCCATTTGTTATTAAATATTGTATAATAGCATAAAGAGGGTATTAATTCTTATATCGTAGCGATACAGATCTTGGAGCAAACGCTGATGGAACTGCGACATTTGCGTTATTTCGAGGCGGTAGCGCGCCATTCACACGTAACGCGAGCGGCAGCGGAGCTGCATATCGCACAGCCAGCGCTGAGCAAACAAATCAGCCAGTTGGAAGCGGAACTCGGGGTGGCGCTCTTCGATCGAGTTGGCCGCAGCGTGCGCCTAACGGAAGCGGGCGAGGCTCTCCTGCCGCACGCGCGCGCG
>JAAUTF010000124.1 GCA_012031775.1 Candidatus Altimarinota bacterium
AGCAGCGGCAGTAGGCACCGGCGTGGTGCGCAGCGGCGTGCTCAGCAGCAGCATCGGCACCAGCGGCGTGCTTTTCGCGCACAGCGATGCGATCACGCTCGACCCGCTGGGCCGCCTGCATAGCTTCTGCCACGCCGTGCCGGGGCAGTATCACCTCATGGCCGTTACGCTCAGCGCGGGTGGGGCATTTCAATGGTTCCGCAACCTGGTGCAGCTTGCAGCTTGCAGCTTGCAGCTTGCAGGCGGCGCAAGCGACTCCCAATCGGCGATCTACAATCTGCAATTCGACGATCTCATCGCGCTCGCGACACCTGTAGCTCCTGGGGCCGAAGGGTTACTGTTCCTGCCCTATCTCTCGGGCGAGCGCACGCCGCACCTCGACCCGCTGGCGCGCGGGGCTTTTGTGGGCCTGACCACACGCCACACCCTGGGCCACATGGCGCGCGCAGTGATGGAAGGCGTGGTCTTCGCACTACGCGACGGCCTGGAGATCATGCGCGAACTAGGCGTGCCGATCGATGAGATCCGCGCCACCGGCGGCGGTGGCAAAAGCGCGCTCTGGCGGCAACTGCAGGCCGATATTTACCGCACTCCACTCTTTACGCTGGCGGCAGAGGAAGGGCCAGCCTATGGCGCAGCGCTGCTCGCCGGTGTGGGCACGGGCGTTTACGCCGATGTGCAGCAGGCCGTCACTAGTGGCGTACGTGTCGTCGACACAACTGAGCCGAACGCCGAAGCTGCACAGCGCTACGATGAAATCTATAGCATCTACCGCACGGTTTACAGCCAATTGCGCGGCACAATGCACCGCCTGGCAGCGCTGGGGTGAGGATTCAGGATTCAGAATTCAGAATTCAGAAGATCAGAGATTACCACAATCCATTCAGCGCCCCGCGTCGGGGCGAAGCATAGGCCTCCTGATCCCAGCGTCATCGCCTACGATCCTTGGCGCATGCTTCGCCCGGTCTACGATCCATCCCCCTGTCTCCTGTCTCCTCGTGGCTATGACGAAATAGACATATCCTCCAACTAGCGGTATGATATGACACATCCCTTGCATACAGTACAATCCACCCCTGTAACCTATAACCTGTAACCGAGAACGCGCTATGACCAGGGCATCTGCACTGCCGGTTCTAACACTGGCTGCGAAAGACGTTTCCGCGCTGCGACCGCCCGAGAGCGTGCGGCCTCTGAAGATCCTGCTGGTGACGCCGAAGGGCCACAAAGAAGAGAATAGCAGCCAAAAGCCACTGTTCTCGATGGCGATCGGCGTGCTGGTAAGCATCACGGCACCGCAGCATCACATCGAACTAGCCGACGAGCTTTTTGGCGACAGCATCGACTACGACCAACCTTACGATCTGGTCGGCATTACAGCGCGCACCATGAACGTGCTGCGCGCCTATGAGATCGCCGATGCCTTTCGCAAACGTGGCACAGCGGTAGTGCTCGGCGGGGTGCATGTCTCGTTTAACGAGGCCGAAGCGCGCGCCCACTGCGACTGCGTGGTGATCGGCGAGGCCGAAAATCTCTGGGCCACTTTGCTACAAGATCTCGCCGATGGCGCGCTCAAGCCGCGTTACGACGCCAAAAGCTTTGCTTCGGTCAACGAGGTGCCGGTGATCGACTATGCGCGCATCTTCGCCAGCGGCAAACGCGACAAAGTCGATGCCCGCAAGTCGATCCCGATCTTTATGACACGCGGCTGCCCCTACACCTGTTCATTCTGCGTGACACCGAATTTTACCGGTCGGCTCTACCGCATCCAGGCTGTCGAAGACATCAAGCGCCAGATCACCGAGGCGAAGCGTGTGTTTTTTCAAGAGACGCGCTACGGCAGTACGCCCTGGTTTATGTTCACCGATGAGAATCTCGGCGTAAACAAGCAGCGCACCTGGCAAATTCTCGAAATCCTAGCCGAGTGCGACATCAAGTTCTCCAGCTTTATCAGCATCAATTTTCTCGAAGACGAGCGCACCGTCGAACTGCTGGTAAAAGCGGGCTGCCTGATGGCGCTGGTCGGCTTCGAGTCGATCAACCAGGAGAAGCTGCAAAACTATAACAAGGGGCGCACGAATAATGCACAGACGTACGCCGCGATTATCGCCAGCTGCCGCAAGGCCGGGCTGAACATCCAGGGCAACTTTCTCGTCAACCCGGCTATCGACAGCTACGAGGACATGGCCGCCACTGAGCGTTTCGTGCGCGAGAATCACTTGATGATGCCGATCTATTCGATCCTCACGCCTTACCCTGGCACCGAGCTGTACAAAGACTACAAAGCGCGCGCACTGATCGTCGACGAAGACTGGGACAAGTATACCGCCCATAACCTGGTGGTGCGCTGCGAGCACTACGACCCGCTCGACTACCAGCTGCACTATTTGCAGCATTTCCTTGGCATGTACTCTTGGGGCACGATCGCCAGGCGCGTGCTGGCCAACCGCAACCGCATGGTCAACTTTGTCACCAGCATGCTCTTCCGCAAAAATCTGCAAGACCAGATCGCCAGCGTGAAAAGCGGGCGGCGGGTGCCGATGAGGAGTCAGGATTCAGGGCTAAGGATTACAGAGTAGCTAGCGACACCCGCCGCGCCGTAGCAGGCCGCCAAGAGTGGTTGCGCCGTGCTGCTCGCTACGCGTGGCTTGCGCCAGAAAGAGCTGCGCGGTGCTGAGCGCATCGTTTAGCGCGTCGTGGGCGGGGAAGCTAGGCAGACCGGCCTGCGCCGAGAGCGCTTCGAGCGAAAGTGTGGTAAGCGGCGCGGCAGAGCCGGTCAGAAAGCGCTCATCGTGAACAAGCGCCGTCGCCAGACGCGCCGTGTCCAGCGCCGGCCCGCGTAGTCGAAGCCGATACAGCCGTTTCAGTGCCTGGTCGAGGAAGCGCACATCGATCGCGGCGACATGCACCACAAGCACGCGCCCCCGCCAGGCGGCGCAGCAGCTCCGGCAAGGCCGCTTCTATCGATGGCGCGTGCTCCAGGTCGGCGCGCAACAATTGGTGGATCTGGATGGCTTCGGGCGCAACCGACAGCTCGGGCGGCGGGCGAACAAGCGTTTGCCAGCAGCTATCGAGGCGTATCTGCCCACCTTCGACATTTACCGCGCCGATGGCCAGGATCGCGGCGCGGCGCGCATCCAGCCCGCTCGTCTCGATATCGAGCACGGTATACGGCGCAGCGCGCCAGGCCGTGCTGCGCGCTGGTACGTCGGCACCCAGGTAAGCCCGCACATCGGTTGGCAGCTCGCGCCGCGAGCGAAACACAGCATCGTTTCCTTTTCAATGACCGGATCTAATAATTCAATAATCCTATCCCCTGCTTCAGCTGTCAAGAAGCCCTCAACGTTCTCAAAAACAAATGCCTTTGGTTTAATTCTTGCCACATATTCAGCAAACTTCCCGACCATAGTGTTTCTGTAATCATTCTTTTGTCTGAGGCCAGCCGAAGAAAACCCCTGGCAAGGCGGCCCTCCAATAATTACATCTGCATTTGGAAGATCAATTGCTTCTGTTAAATCTATAGGGTTGACATGCTCGCCTAAGTTATACCTATATGTTTTTACAGCTAGATGTGAATTATCAACAGCTTGAAGGATTTGAAAACCACCTTTACGAAAGCCAAGAGAAAAGCCACCGGCACCACAAAACAAATCAAGTACGGTCGGTGCGCTGTTGTTCATAACGATACCTTTAGAACTTATGTGCTCAACTCGAAATAGGATAACACATACTGCGCATTTTAACAACTAGCAGATAGATCCGATGGTCAGGCACCGCCAAACAGCGCCTCCACTCCGCGCTGCACCCGATCGACCACGAGGAGGGCCTCTTTGAGCGAACGCCGTTCCAGGTTGCTCAGCTCGGCGACGGGCACGAGGTTGTCGGGTGCATGGCCCTGGCGCAGCAGTTTGAACTGGTGGCGTACGCGCAGCACGCTGATCAGTTCGAAGGCGGCGCTCAGCTCCTCGGCACTGTTTGCATCCAGGTTCGAATGCCCTCCCGCACGCTGCAAGCGCTCGCCGGTGTTGGTCGCCTCAACGCCTGCTTCGAGCGCAAAGAGCCGTGCCAATGCCACGATCGGCCCGGTGCCGCCCAGCTTGAGATCGAGGAGGCCGCGGCGCCCGGCGTGCTCGCGCAGCGCAAACTGGCGAAAAAAGTTCAGTGGTGCGGCGTGTTCTAGCGCGGCGCGCGCCATATGCGCCAGAAAAATGCCTTTATTGGCGGCACGCGCGACGATCGGGCGCAGCGCTGCTGCTGCATCCAGCTCACCGTAGATCTGGCGATAATCGAAGAAAATCGCCGCACTAAGCAGCGCCTGCGCGTCCGGCACATCGATCCACTGCTGAAAGTAGCCGCGCCACACCGCTAATGGCTGCCGCCAGCGCGCATTGCTGGCCATATAATCGCCGGGGCAGCGCGGAAAGCCCACCGCGATCGATGCGCCAATCACCGCTTCGGCCAACGAAGCGAAGTACGTGTCGGCCTCAGGTGGCGCGTCGTCGGCGAAAACCAGCGCATTGTCCTGGTCGGTGCGCAGCGTCTGCTCGCAGCGGCCCTCGCTACCGAGCACCAGCCAGGCATAGCGGCAGGGCGGCGCACCCAGCTTCGCCTCAGCATCGCGCAAAATGCGCACGTGCAGCGCGTCGTGCGCCACCGCCACCAGACGCCCCAGATCGGCGCTGCGCGCCCCACTGTCGAGCAAGGCACCGGCCATTTCCGTCACTTGCTCAGCATAATGGCGCAGGTCGGCGCTGTTTTGGGCGCGTTCTAAGCGTTGCGGCAAAAAGAGCGAGCTACGGCTCTGGCGGCGCAAAATATCGGTATGGGTCACCAAGCCGACGATCAGGCCGTGCTCGACAACCGCCAGATGGTGGATGCCGCGTTCCAGCATCAGCGTGAAGGCCTCGAAGGCCAGGCTTGCGGCGGGCAGCGAAAGCAAGGGAGCGCTCATCACCGCCGCAACCGGCGTATCCAGGCTCAAACCCTCGGCGATCACACGGTTGCGCAGATCGCGATCGGTGACAATGCCACTTGCCGTGTCGAGCACACCATAAGGCGGTAGATCGATAATCAGGCAGGAAACCTGCTGCTCGCGCATCACCTGCGCCGCCACGCGCACCGTCGTCTCGGGCGCAACACAGACTACCGCGCGCCGCAACATGTCGCGCAGCCTAGTCTGAAACAGCACCGGGTCGGCATGCAGCTGCGGCGGCCGACCGGCGGCCAGCCGTTCTACCAACGAGCGCGCAAAAAACTGCTCGAAGGCCGGCACAGCGGCGCGCAGCTGCTGAAACACCACTGCCGGCAGTAGATACGCCAGCGTCTCCGTACGTGTGCGTACCGTAACGATCGGCGGCCCGCTGCGAATCAGCGAGACATAGCCGAAAACTTCGCCCTCGCCCAGGGTGTTCAACAGCTCGCTGCGGGTATCGATCGTGCGGAGCAGATCGACTGTGCCGCGCCGCACAATATAGAGGAAGGCCGCTGGCGCACCGTTTTGCAGCAAAATATCGTGGTTGGCGGGGAAATACTCGATGCGCAGCTGGCGCGCAAGGCTCGGCAGCTGCTCAGAGGGCAGCAAGCTAAACGGCGGGTGCTCGGCGAGAAAACGCGCGATCTCGTCCATAGCTCGTGGTACTGTGCGCTGTGGCGAACAACATTGATGAACATGGAAACTATACGCCACGCTGTCGAGCGGCGTCAAGCAGCATATTTGTCAACTGGGCGGCCAAAGGTAGAGCAATCCTAAAGCGGATCGCGTGTGGTACAATCACAACACGAGTGAGAAAAGAACGTTAATAGGTTGTAGCAGGGCGGTTGTGCTTGCACGCGGTTGCGCCGCGTAGCAACACACTACTTCCCACAAACCGTTACAAAATATCGTATGAGTTAACAGGAGTACAGCATATGACTGCACAGCCACATCAGTATATGATAGAAGAAGAATATCTCGCCTTTGAGCGTTCAAGCACGACGAAACATGAGTATTATGCTGGTCGTATCTATGCGATGACTGGCGCAAAAGAGCCTCATAACCTCATTGCAGGCAATCTTGTTGCCGCATTTCATCCACAACTCCGCCGTAAACCATGCCGGGTTTACGCAAGTGATATGCGAATAAAGGTTGTCACGACGGGCCTCAATACATATCCGGATATTGTTATTGTTTGCGGGCAACCTCAGTTCACCGATGCAGTTCGTGACACGATTACAAATCCTATTGTATTAGTTGAGATATTATCCGCATCAACAGAACGTTATGACAGAGGAATGAAGTTCGAACATTACCGTACAATAAGCACGTTGTGTGATTATATTCTAGTTGCCCAAGACCGCCATCATGTTGAGCATTTTGCGCGACAAGAAGGAGGGTTATGGGTATTTCAGGAAGCGACACATGCTTCGGCAGAACTCTATATTCCATCGATTGATTGCACGCTAAAACTCGAAGATATGTATGAGAAAGTAGATTTTGAAGAGGGAGTGTCTGAAATAACAAGAGAAATTTTGCCAGACGAGTAGTACGTCCAACCACTTGACCTCAAAGATCATTTGTTCTATACTCGAACACATCAATCCAACGCGTCTCGTATTTTCAACTTTAAAGGTGCGTCTTCGTCCGTGATACAAGGAGCACACGATGAGTGAGCCGTTTGCCCCTCGCGTCGGTGTCGTCCTCAGCGCCGATATCGCTGTTCCCGAGCACGAGCACGAAATGCGCTTCTACGCGCGCGTGCTCAGTACAGGTGAGCATCCGCTTTGGCGCGCGGCGGATCTGCTGAACAACCTGGGCATGCCTATTATCGGTCTGGGTGCGCGCAGCGCGGAATATGCGCACCTGCCGCTGCAATGGATGCCGCACATTCAGGTCGCTAATGTGTCGGCCAGCGTTCAGCGTGCGCTCGATCTGGGCGGGAGCGCGCTGATGCACGCCAAAGACGACGCTGGAACGAGCCAGTGGGCCGTGCTGCTCGATCCCAATGGGGCGGCCTTCGGCATCATCCCAGTGGTTCCTGCGGAGGCCACCCCCCAAGCAGCGCACGAGACAGCGGCACCTATGGGGCGCATCGCCTGGCTCGATCTGACAGTCCCCGATGCCGTCGCAACCCGCGATTTTTATCAGCAGGTCGTTGGCTGGTCGGTGCAGAACGTCGCGATGGAAGACGCGGGCGAGCACTACGCCGACTATATCATGCTCGACGATAATGGAACCCCGGCGGCGGGCGTCTGCCATGCACGCGGCGGGAACCTTGGCCTCCCGCCTGTCTGGATGATCTACTTGCCCGTGGGCGACCTCGCCGAAAGCCTGCGCCGTGTGTCGGAGGAAGGCGGCAGGGTCGTCAAGGCTGTGCAGGGCGACGATGGTTCCTACGTGTATGCGGCTGTTGAGGATCCGGTGGGCGTATATGTAGCGTTGATGCCGGGGTAGGCTGAGTGGTATAATTTCTCCTGAATCCGCCCAAGGAGAAGCATAGTATGACTAACGCACTGCCGCGTCTAAAGGTGTCGCCCGACGGTCGCTTTTTGATGACCGAAGAGGGTGCGCCCTTCTTCTGGCTCGCCGATACCGCCTGGGAGCTGTTCCATCGCCTTGATCGCGCCGAAGCCGAAGATTTCTTCGCCGCCCGCGCTCGCCAGCTCTTCACTGTGGTGCAGGCCGTCGCGCTGGCCGAGTTCCGCGGCCTTGGCGAGCCCAACCGCTACGGCGAGCTACCGCTAATCGATCACGACCCCGCCCGCCCCAGTCCGGCCTACTTCGCCACCGTCGACGAGTATATCGACATGGCTGCTGCACACGGCCTCTACATCGGCCTGCTGCCCACCTGGGCCGATAAGGTTGCCCACGGGCTTTGGGGCGATCCCGCCGATGTTGTCTTCACCGTCGAGAACGCGCGCGCCTACGGGCGCTGGCTCGCTGAGCGCTACCACGAGCGCACGAATATCGTCTGGGTGCTCGGCGGCGATCGCCCCGCCGTCCACGAACCCCACGACGATCGCCCGGTCTGGCGCGCTATGGCCGCAGGCATCCGCGATCATATCCCCGGCGCGCTGATGACCTACCATCCCAACGGTGGTGATTCGTCATCGCGCTTGCTCCACGACGAAAGCTGGCTCGACTTCAACATGATGCAGTCTGGCCACGGCAGCGGGCGCGATGTGCCGGTCTGGGACATGATCGCCGCCGACTATGCACGCACACCGGTGAAGCCTACTCTCGACGGCGAGCCCAATTACGAGGATCATCCCGTCAGCCCCTGGCCCACCTGGGATCCGGCCAATGGCCATTTCCGCGACGACGACGTGCGCAAGCAGTGCTATCGCTCGGTCTTCGCCGGTGCCTGCGGCGTCACCTACGGCCACCACAGCATCTGGCAGTTCTGCGGCGAGCGCTACCCCGGCATCAACCATACCGAGATGGACTGGCGCAGCGCGCTGACTCGCCCCGGTGCCGAGCAGATCGGCTTTCTGCGCCTCCTGATCGAGCCACGGCCTTTCTTCAGCCGCGTGCCCGCCCAGCACCTCATCGTCGGCGCGGCTGGCGAAGGCGGCCAACATATGCGCGTCACCGCCGACAGCGAAGGCAGCTATGTGCTCGCCTACATACCCACCGCTGGGCAGAGCGTCACGCTCGACCTCGGCGCTTGCCAGCAGCGAGCTGATCGCCGTGTGGTACAACCCGCGCAACGGCGAAGTCACCCCGATCGGTGATATCAGCCCCGGCGTTCATAGCTTCACCAGCCCGAGCGAAGGGCCGGATTGGGTGCTGATTGTGGAGGATTCAGGACTCAGGATTCAGCGAGATGTCAGATGACAACTCTCACAACCGACGAATTTCGTGCCTTGATGCAGCGCCTGGCCGCTGCCTGGGGCGCACAGGATACCGAAGCTGCGTTGGACTGCTTCGTGACGGATGCGCTCTACACCGAGCCGCCCGATATTCAGTTTTACACCGGCCACGATCAGCTGCGTCCCTACTTCGCCGCCTTGAAGCCAGGTACCTTTCTTACCTTTCATCAGCTCTGGTTCGCTGAACAGCAGCAGAGCGGTATCGGCGAGTTTTCCTTCGGCATACGCAATCGGCCAACTGCCGATCACGGCGTGATCGTGGTACAGCTACACGATGGCCGTATCGCCACCTGGCGTGAGTATCAGCGCAAAGGCCCGGCCAGTTTCGCCGATTTTATCGCTATCGACGGCAAAAACTGGCAGTGGCATATCGGGAACTACCCTTAGCCAAGGCTTCAGCAAAAGGATGTGCGTGTCCCTTGTGCGAACCTTATGAGCCTATGATCGACTTGCGCCCTTTTACCGACGACGATTACCCCGCTCTGGCCGAGCTGCACCACGCCGCCTGGGGCGAGCCGCGCACCGTGGCCGAGCTGCGCTCCGACGACGAGGAGTTCGCTGCCGATGCGGTGCGCGTGCGCCTCGTGGCCGAGCAGAACGGGCACCCGGTGCTGATCGGCGGCTACTGCGAGACGCCCTGGTCGCCCGCGCCAGACAAGTACTTTCTCTCCTGCGTTGTACACCCGGCCTATCAGGGGCGTGGCCTGGGCCGCGCCTGGTACGAGCGGGTTTTTGCCGCCGTGCAGGCGCGCGCGGCCACTTTGCTCACCGCCACCATCCGCGACGATCACTCCTTCGCCGCCGCTTTTGTGCAAGGCCGCGGCTTTCGCGCCGTCATCCGCGAGCCTGAGTCGCATCTGCGACTGACCGCTTTCGACGCCGAACGTTTTGCCGATCGCAGGCGTGTTGAAGGCATTGCCTTGCTAAGCCTGCCCGAGTTGCTGCAGCAGGATACAGCCTACGCCCAGCGCTGTTGGCAATTGCAGTGGGAACTTCTGCAGGATGTGCCCACCACCGAGCCCTTCGCGCGGGAGCCGCTAGCCGATTTTCAAGCCGAGCTGGGCGACGAAGGTTTTTACCCGGCAGGCTACTTCGTCGCGCTCGACACCGCCAGCGGCCAACTCGTCGGCACCACGCATATTTCGCCGCGCCCCGCCGACCCCCGCCAATGGGAGTCGACCTCACCGGCGTGGTGCGCAGCCACCGCCGACGCGGCATCGCGCTCGCCCTCAAGTTGCGCGCCATCGCGCTGGCCGCACAAAACGGGGCCGAACTGCTGGTGACCGATAACGAGGAGCACAACCCCATGTATCAGATCAACCTGCAGCTCGGCTTCACCTACGCCTGGAGCTGGGTCGGCTACGAGAAGTTGCTGGCGCAGACCACTATAGAAGAATATACGCGGTAGCGCGCTCAGGCACAGGGCCGAGCGCGCTACCGCGACGACAGCATCGTTACTGGCCGAGTGGCCCAGCAACCAGGTTATACCCCGTCACCGCCGCATCCCAGCGCACGCCAAATGCCTGGCTGTAGGCGCTGCCGTCGGCGTTGAGCGGCAGCACGCTCATAAACTGCGGGTTGCCCGGCATCACTGCCACCCGAAAGGCGGCCGGGCCGTCTGGGCGCTCGGCGGAGATGAAGCTTGCCAGCTCGCCGCGCTGCGCCCGTACCCCCTGCGGTCGATCGCCATCGGCGGTGAATGGCCGGTGCCGAGATTTTCCACCTTGAAGATGCGCCACAGCCCGCCTTCGTCGGCGGAGACAAAGAATTTCTTTGGCACGCTCAGGGGCATATCGCTGCCGTAAACGAGCACCGCCTGCACCAGGGTGAAGCCGTTCTCCTGGCCGATAAGCCTGACATCTTTGTAGGCCAAAAACGGACTCTGCTCCATCAACAGCGCGCCTGCGTCGAGCCTACCCTGTGCAACCTCGTTCTGGAGCGCATTGCTCAGGTAGGGGCTGGCGCTGCGTAACGAGCGATCGGCGAGCGCGCTGGTAAGCAGTCTACCGACAGCATCGCTGGCATCGACCGGCAGCGGGTTCTGTACCTGCTCGCTGCCGCTTACGCGCCACTGGCCATTCTCGACCACTAGCGTGAACATGCGCTCCTCCGACGAAAGGCGATCGCCGCCGCCGTAGGTGATGCTCGCCGCCACACGCACAGTGCCGATCTGGTCGGAGCCCAGCACCTCGCCAACATGAAAAACCGTGATGGCGATCGGTGCCAGACCGATGATCTGGTCGAGCGGACGGCCCTGCTCGGCCTGCTGACGCAGGCTTGCCGCCAGCAGCGGGCGCACATCGCCGCCCGCCTGCCATGTCGCTAGCAGGTTCTCGATCTCCGAGCGCGCCGCGTTTGGTGCGGGTTGGGCTGGCTCACCCGGTTGCGAGATACCAATCCGGTCGTTTGCCGCCACACGCCACTGGCCGTCTTCGACCACCAGCGTGAACATGCGCTCGTCGATCGCCGGGCCGCCCTCCCCGCTATAGGTATGGTAGCAGGCACACCGGCGATGTCCAGCGCGCTGGAGCCGAGCACCTCGCCGACCATATAGTCTTGGATGGTAGCCGGGCCGATGCTGATCACGTCGTAGATCGAGACTCCGTGGGCTAGCCGGTCGCGTAGCGACTGTGTGAGCAGCGGGCGCACATCGCCGCCCGCCTGCCATGTCGCTAGCAGGTTCCTGGATCTCCGCCCGCGCAGCGCTCAACGCGGCGACACCGCAGGGGTGGGCAGAGCGATCGTCGTCGGGAGCGCCGTCGTCGGGAGCGCCGTCGTCGGGAGCGT
>JAAUTF010000125.1 GCA_012031775.1 Candidatus Altimarinota bacterium
CAGGTGCGCAGCAGCCCGCTTTACACTCCTGCCCTGCTGCTGATCTTCCTGGGCGCGTTTACCAAATCGGCGCAATTCCCCTTTCACTTCTGGCTGCCCGGCGCGATGTCGGCCCCTACACCCGCTAGCGCCTACCTGCACTCGGCAACCATGGTCAAGGCTGGTATTTACTTGCTGGCGCGGCTGCACCCGGCGCTGAGCGAGACGCTGCTCTGGTCGGGAACGCTGACGGCGGTGGGAGCCTTTACCTTCCTCTTCGCTTCGTTTGTGGCGATCCGTCAGGTCGATATCAAAGCGCTGCTGGCGTACTCGACGGTGGCTATGCTCGGCACGCTGACGATGCTGTTAGGCTTAGGCGGCCACTACGCCCAGGAAGCAGTGGTGACGAATATCCTCAGCCACGCGTTGTACAAATCGCCGCTCTTTATGATCGCTGGCATTATCGATCACGAGACGGGCACACGCGATATGCGCTTGCTCGGCGGGCTGCGCAAGCGTTTGCCACGCACAATGGTGCTCTGCGCTATCGCACTGATCTCGATGGCGGGCATCCCGCCACTGCTCGGCTTCGTCGCCAAGGAGTGGGTGCTTAAGGGTGCGCTCGAGAGCCCGCTCGACCAGAGCCTGCGCTATCTCGTGCTGGCGGTGGTGGTCGCCTCGGCAGCGCTGACGATCGTGTCCGCGTGGCGGATGTTCAAGCAGGTCTTCCTCGGGGCGGCAAGCGAGGAGGTGGCAGCAAAACACCCCCACGAGCCAGCGTTAGGCATGCTGCTGGCCCCGGCGGTACCGGCACTGCTGACTGTGCTGCTGCCGCTGGGCTTGCTTCCGACGGTAAGCGCCCTGCTCTCGCCCGCAGCAGCGTCGGTGGCGGGCGAGGCGCTGACCTTTGATCTCTACCTCTGGGAGGGCCTTAGCGTTGCGCTTGGCTTGAGTGTATTGGCGATCGGCGGCGGTGTAGCGCTCGCCAGTATCGAGCAGCGTGTGGCGGGCCTGCGCACACCCTGGCCGGAGCGCTGGCGCGGTGCGACGATCTTCGACGGCATTATCGATGGCACGCTCGCGCTGGCAACAAGCCTGACGCGCCTGATTCAGGGCGGGCGTTTGCGGCGTTACATCGCCAACACCTTTCTTGCGCTGCTGCTGATCGTCGGCCTGCCGTTTGTGCTCTATGGCCTGAACGACCCGCGCAACCCGCTTGTGGTGCCTTTCGACGCCGAGCTGCAGCTCTACGAGATCATCGCCGCTTCGCTGGTGCCAATTGGCGTTTTTGCCACAGTGACGGCGCGCTCGCGGCTAGGCGCGATCATCGCGGTCAGCGTGGTGGGCGCGATGATCGCGCTTTTCTTTGCGCTCTTCAGCGCGCCAGATCTTGCGCTGACCCAACTGCTGATCGAGGTGCTTTCGACGGTCTTCCTGGTTTTAGTGTTCTCGGTGCTGCCGTCGCGCTTCGAGACGCTCTCAGCGCGCTGGGTGCGCACCCGTGATGCGATGATCGCGATCGTGGTTGGCCTGCTGATGGGCACGATCGCGCTGGTCTCGGCGAGCAGCGGGATGTTCGCGCCACTTGCACCTTATTTCCTGGCGAACAGCCTGCCAGCTGCGCAAGGGGCAAACGTGGTGAACGTCATCCTGGTTGACTTTCGCGGCTTTGACACATTAGGCGAGGTCACGGTGCTGTTTATCGCCGCTGTTGGCATTTACAGCCTGCTGCGTATGCGCAACACGCCGCCAAAGGTGCGCAGTAAAGCGCCGATGATAGCGCAGCATCATGTGGCTACACCGCCGCAGAAGCCCGACCTGATCGAAGAGAGGGAGGCTGTTCGCGATGTATGACTCGATCATTTTGCGTACTGTGGCGCGGTTGCTACTGCCGTTGCTGCTGTTGCTCTCGCTGTTTATGCTGATCCGCGGCCATAACCTGCCCGGCGGCGGTTTCATCGGCGGCCTGATCGCGGCCTGCGGTATCATTTTGCAAATTGTCGCCTATGGCCCATCGTACGCACGGCGCGTGCTGCCGTATAACTATCTGCTGGTGGCGGCCTTCGGCGTCGTCTTCGCCTCTCTCTCCGGCTTTCCCAGTCTGCTGATCGGCGCGCCGTATATGCAGGGGCTGTGGCTGCCCGACCCCATCCCCGGTATCGGCAAGGTGGGCACACCGACCTTCTTCGATATCGGCGTGTATATCGTGGTAGTCGGCATTACCACACAGATTGCTTTTTTGCTGGCCGAAGAGCCCTGCTTTACCCGCTCGATGAGCGCTTCGAGGGCGCTGAGAACGAGGTTGAAGGCAAGGCACCGGCGGCGTGAGGTTCCAGGTGATAGGTGACAGATGTAGGGACAAATCATGCTTCTTTTGCTTTCAATCGTCATTGGGTGTTTATTTGCAGGTGCCACGTATTTGATGCTGCGGCGCAGCGTGGTGAAGCTGATCTTGGGGATGATGTTGCTGGCACACGGGGTCAACCTGCTGATCTTCATCAACGGCGATGGTGTGCGCCGTGGCGCACCGCCGATCGCCGATTACGAGACCGGCGAGATCCTGAGCGCTTCCCCAGCCGATCCACTGGTGCAGGCGTTGATCTTGACCGCGATCGTGATCAGCTTTGGTATCACAGCTTTTGCGCTCGCGCTGGCCTACCGCACCAACCAGGCGGTTAATAGCGACGATCTCGACGATATGACGAGTACTGATACTTTGTAGTGTTCTCCTGCGTTGCTGCTGCGCAAAAACGCAGAAGAACATTTCCCCAAACTCCATGGATAATCATCTTTTCTGGCCTTTAATTTCGCCGATGCTGGGCGGGGCGCTGGCCGTGTTGTTCGGCGGGCGCAAGAATGTGGCGCGAGCGATCGTATTAACGACGACGCTGTTCAACCTAGTTTACAGCGCCTGGCTGATGTGGCTCGTCGTCACCGATGGCATTCAAGTTAGCCAGGGCGGCGGCTGGCCCGCGCCCTTCGGCATCTCCTTGGTCGTCGATCTTTTCGGCGCGCTCATGCTGTTGCTGGCCTCCTTGCTCATGCTCTGCACGGTTGTCTACAGCTACGCCTCGCTCGACCCGCTATTTGAGCGTTTTTATTTCTACCCGTTGCTAATGATGCTCTTGCTCGGCGTGAGCGGTGCCTTTATGACGGGCGATCTCTTCAACCTCTACGTCTGGTTCGAGGTCATGCTGATGGCCTCCTTCGGCTTGATCACCCTTGGCGGCACACGCGGCCAGCTAGAAGGTGGCCTGAAGTACCTAGTGCTGAACCTGATGGGCAGCACCGTCTTTCTTGCCGCTTGTGGCCTCGTCTACGGCACGCTCGGCACGCTGAATATGGCGCATCTGGCTGAACGTATCGCGACGGTGCAAACACCGGGCCTGCTGACGGTGCTGGCCTGTATGTTTTTGTTTGCCTATGGGGCTAAGGCCGCGATCGTGCCGATCTTCTTCTGGCTGCCCACGAGCTACCACACACCGCCGATCGCGGTGACGGCGATCTTCGGCGCGTTGATGACCAAAGTGGGCATTTACTCGCTCTATCGCGTGGTGGGGATGATCTTCCAGAGCCAGTTGCCCTATCTCGCAC
Source organism: Candidatus Altimarinota bacterium (assembly GCA_012031775.1). Taxonomy (GTDB): domain Bacteria; phylum Chloroflexota; class Chloroflexia; order Chloroflexales; family Chloroflexaceae; genus JAAUTF01. Next base: position 3,574 of record JAAUTF010000125.1, read on the forward strand.
CGTGGATCTTGCTGATCGCCGGGCTGACGATGGTCATCGGCGTGTTCGGCGCAATGGCGCAGATGAACATCCGCCGCATTCTCTCGTTTCATATCATCAGCCAGGTCGGCTACTCGATTATGGGCCTGGGCCTTGCTAGCGCCTTCGGCCTCGGCGCGGGCATCCTGTTCACCGCGCATGTTATGGTCGTCAAAACGGCGCTATTTATGCTCGGCGGCGCTGCGAGATCGTCTACGGCACCGGCGACCTGAAGAAGATGGGCGGGCTGGCAAAACGCGAGCCCTGGCTGGCGACGTTCTGGTTCCTTGGCATTCTCTCACTGGCCGGTATCCCGCCGCTCAGCGGTTTCTTCGGCAAGCTCGCCCTGCTGCAGGCCGGAGTTGCCCAGGGCCAGTATACGATCGTGCTGGTCGGCGCGGGCGTGAGCCTGCTAACCTTCTTCTCTATGCTGAAGATCTGGAACGAGGTATTCTGGAAGAAGGCCTACGATACCGATGTGACGACGCTGCCGCGGGTAGCACTGCCGGTGCTGCTCCCCGGTGCAGCGCTGGTGCTGATCAGCCTGGCCGCCGGTATCGCGGCTAACACGGCTTTTGCCTACAGCGACCTGGCCGGCGCGCAGCTCTTCGATATCCCCGGCTACGCGGCAGCCGTTTGCGGCGCAGACGGCTGCGAGGCGGCGTTTGAGGCGGCAATAAAATAGTGTGGATACTGACCACCAGTATCCACAAAGTGAAATACAACCATGCTTCTGCTCAATCTCATCCTCGCCATCATCTGGATGGCGTTGCAAAGCTCGTTTACGGTGATCGATTTTGTGGTCGGCTTTGTGCTCGGCTTTATCATCATCGGCCTGACGCGGCGCGCACTTGAAGAGCAAGTCTACGACCTGGAGGCGCGCAAGGCACGTTATGGTAGCAACGACTACGTACGGCAGACCTACCGCATCTTCGCCTTCATCGTCTTCAGCCTGTGGAGTATCATCAAGGCGAACATCGAAGTTGCGCGCATTGTGCTGAACCCGCGGGCTAAACTGCGCCCTGGCATCGTGGCGATGCCTCTGGATCTGAAGAGCGACTCGGGCATTACTACGCTGGCGAACCTGATCACACTCACGCCCGGCACTGTCACACTCGATGTATCGAGCGATAAGCGCACGCTGTATATGCACGTACTGGATGTGCATGACGCCGAGAAGCTGCGGCAGGACACCAAGGAGCAGTTCGAGCGCCGTGTGATGGAGTTGCTGCCATGAGCCTGTTTGAGTACTGCATGAGCGGATTGCTGGCAATCGTCGGCATCTCGATGGTGATCGCCACCGCGCGGCTCTTAATCGGGCCGAGCATCCCCGACCGCGCCGCCGCCTTCGACACCATTATGATCCACGTCGTCGCCCTGATCGCGATCTATGCGGCACTGGTGCGACAGACGATTTTGCTCGACACGATCATCATTGTCGCTATTCTGGGCTTTCTCGGCACCGTCGCGCTGGCACGCTTTATCGAGGAGGGCCGCAACTGATGACGATCGTCGAATTTATCACTGTGGTTGTGATCGCGCTCGGCGTCTTTTTTATGTTGCTGACCTCGATCGGTATCGTGCGCCTGCCCGATCTCTACACGCGGGTGCATGCCGCCGGTAAGGCTAGCACGCTCGGTATTGCAGGGGTATTGTTGGGCGTGGCGATCTATTCCGCCGACTGGACGATCACCATCAAGATGATCGCGCTGATCGGTTTCTTCCTCTTCACCAACCCGGTTGCCGCGCATATGCTCGACCGCGCCGCTTATCTCACCGGCGTGAAGGCCATGGACGGCACCGCCCCCGACGATCTCGCCGGGCGCTACGACCCCGAAACGCGTCGCCTGCGGTAGGGTCACATGCACGACCTCTACGGTTGGCACATCAAAAACGATCGCCTTTCCCGCGCAGGCCCGCCGGTGCTGCTATCCCGAAGCGTGCAAGCAACGTCGGCAACACATCGTAGATCTGCAGGCCGTCGAGCTCGTGCCCGCCGTCGGGCCGGGCAGGATCGGCGTAGATCAGCAGGCCGTATTGAGCGTGGTTCGCATCGTCGGGGCCGGTGTCGTTCTCACGTGTGAAGAGTTCACCGCCGCCGACCTGCCCCACCGCGCGCCAGGCCAGATCGCCGAAGTATACTAACAGATCGGGCGCGATGCCGCGCACCTTGCGGTAGATCTCCTGCGGCACCAGCACGCGGTTGCCAAGCACTTGGCCGTCGGGGCCGACGATGGCGCGCAGTTCCTCGGCCAGCGTCTGCCGCACACGCTCGTAGTCGGCGGGCGCGATCACCCCCTCTGGTTCGCGCCCCATAACATTGAGAAAGATCCGCCCATAGTAGCCGCCCGCACCCCATGCCCGCGTGCGCGACCAATCCACCGTCGCTTTTTCCAGCGCTAGCGGGCGCGGCGGTGCCGCAGCCAACGACAGATAGCCCTGCTGCATCAGCCACTCGTTGACGCAGAAGCCGCCCAGCAGCGGGCGCGCGCCGTGGTCGGAGACCACCAGCACCACCGTTTCGGCATCGCAGTGCGCCAGCAGTGCGCCGATATGAGCATCGACGTGGCGGTAGTAGGCCTCGATCGCATCGACAAACGGACTGTCGGGCTCGTACAGCGGGCTGCTCGCATCCATGTAGCGCCAGAAAGCGTGGTGAATGCGATCCACCCCCATCTCCACCAGCATCAAGAAGTCGGGCTGCTGCTCGCGCAACATACCAAGTGCAACCGCAAAGCGCTGGTCGCACATTGCATAGATGTCGTTGAGGATGCGTTGCTTATCGTGCGAGCGGAAATCGGGCACATCGAGCAGATAATCACGGTTCGGCGTGACAGCATCGGCCCACTGCGCCACGCGCTGCGCCAGTTGCGGCGGGTGAGTGTAGGCGCTCTGCACATCGGGGGCGAGGAAGCAGGCCACCTGCGCACCGTTGACGGGCTGCACCGGGTAGGTGCCAGGCACACCGACGGTGGCGACACGCCAACCGGCATCGCCGAGCAGATCCCAGAGCCTTGGGAAGCGGATGGCACGGCTATCGGCAACGGCCATCTTGCCGTAGCTGCGGTCGGCGCGGTTGCGGAAGCCATACACACCAAGCTCGCCCGGGTCGCGCCCCGCCATCATCACGCTCCAGGCGGGCACCGTAATGGCGGGCAGGCAACTCTCCAGCCGCCCATAAACACCACGCCGCATCAGCGCCGCCATGTGGGGCAACTGATCGTGGAAGCGCCCGAAAACCAGCGACGGCTCGGCACAATCAAGACCGATAATAAGCAATTTCATAAGAGTTTGTGGGTATGCGGGCAACAGATCTGCCTACATCCTCACATAATTCATCACGCTGGCTGCTGCTCGGCATCACCATCGGCGGGCGGCGGCTCTTCGACTATCGGTTTTTCTTCCTGCTTCGCCAAGGGTGCCTGATAGTTGCGGTGGCGCATGTAGAGCGCGATAGCTGCACCGATCACGCTGGCGGCGGAGACGAGGTGAACGACGTTAAACGGTGTGCCGGGGAAGAACCACGAGTCGGTGCGCAAGAACTCGATCCAGTAGCGCCCGAGCGGATACCAGATCAAATACATCAGCATGATGTCGCCGTCGCGCAGGCGATGAGCGAAACGTTGCGCTACCCAATAGATCACGCCAAAGCCGAGGAAGTTCCACAGCGACTCGTAGAGGAAAAGCGGGTGAAAGCGCGTTGTCTCGGGGTAGAGCGCATAGTCGTTATACGGCGGAATGCGGTGCTGCGGGTCGATCACCAGGCCCCAGGGCAGCGTTGTCGGCGGGCCATAAAGCTCTTGGTTGATAAAATTGGCCTGCCGCCCGATCGCCTGGCCAAGCGGCAGCCCCAGGCAAATGCCGTCGAGGTAGACGAGCGCGGGCAGCTTGCGCACGCGCACGTAAACGATCAGCGCCAGCAGGCCGAAAATAGCACCGCCGAAGATATGCAGGCCGCCCTCCCAGACACGAAAAATCGACCCTGGATCCTGGAGGTAACGGTCGAAGCCCTCTGGCCCGCGCGGTGACTGGATGAAGACATACCAGAGGCGCGCGCCGAGCAGGCCGGGGATGAGCACCCAGAGCAACATATCCCAGATATTGTTTGGATCTTCGCCCTTGCGCGCCACATAACGCGCCGCCACCCACGAGGCCGCGAGCACACCGGCCATGATCAAAATGCCATACCAACGCACCGCCAGCGGGCCGATCTGAAACAGAATAGGGTCAACAGGTGGGTACATAGGTTTACTTTGTGCTCCTGGCTCGTGCAGCGATCCAGGAGCGCACCTTATTACTCGAGGTAGCCGAGGTCGTGCAAGCGTTTGCGCACGGTCGGGTCGTCTTCAGCGGGCCGATTGACTGCCGGTGCTTGCGCGGTGGTCTGCTGCAGGTAACCGTCGATCTGCTGCTGCATCTCGTCGGCCTGCTCGGGTAACACAACAGCCAGGTTCACATTTTCGGTCGGGTCGTTCAAACGATCGTAGAGCTCAACGATGCCTTCACCCGTCTGGATGAACTTGTAGCGCCCCTGCACTACAGCGCGGCGCGGCTGATCACAGAGGTGGCGCGTGAGCAGATCGGGGCGGCGACGGCGCACCATATTGACGACGTTCTCGACCGGCAGCGCCTCAGCGAAGGCGGTACCGCATCGGGGTCGTGCGGCGCGGCGAGGCTTAGCGCGCGCTCCTCGTTTGTCGCAAGACCGGCCCCAGCGAGCACGGTGTGAAAGATACGCCGCGTCGAGACAACCTGTTCGCTCACAGTGGCGCGTGGAAAATCGCCCTGCGGATCGCGCACAAGCAGCGGCACATGAACCAACTCGTTATAGGCAGTGTAGTTGTGGCCCATAAACTGCTTTTCGCCAAGATGCTCGCCGTGATCGGCGCAGACAATAAACAGCGTGCGATCGAGCCGCCCACTACTGCGCAGGCGCTCGATAAAAGCGCCGACGAGATCGTCTTGCGCGGCGGTCTCGGCGTTGTACACGCCGTCGAGCGCGGCCTTCCGTTCGCTATCGATCTCGCCGGCGAGCGGCGAGAGCCAGCCAAAGATGTCGTTGTTGAAGCGGCGGATAAACCGGCGGGCCTGAACATCGTGCAGCACATGCGGTGCGAAGCGCTCGAGGTAACGCGGGTTTGCGCCTGATAGGGGCGCTGTGCGTGCCCATCAGGTTGATAAAGGCAAAGGCGGGCTGGCCGCGATCGAGGCCGCGGCGGTCGATCAACATCCGTGCGGCATCGCCGAGCGAGCGGGCGGTATTGCCCTTAAAACTGAGCGCCGTCTGCCAGAGCGGCACCATGATCGGCGTGAACGAGATCGCCAGCAGCAACTCAGAGCGGGCGAACGAATCTTGGATGCGCGTCAGCAGTGCCGAGACATTGCGCTTAAAAAATTGGCGGTAGCGATCCACAACATTACGGCGCGCCCCGGCCTGGTTAGGATGCGAGGTGAGCAGGCCGGAGTAGTTCAAAAAACTGTAGAAGCCGCGGCGCAGGCCGTTGTTCACCACGCCGACGAGCGGATTATTGCAGAACGCGGCGGTAAAATAGCCCGCATCACGTAGGCGCTCGGCCAGCGTGGGAATGCTCGGCGGCAACACCGAGAACGACTGCTGCGTGGTATGAGCCGCCGGGTAGAGCCCGGTGAACATCGACGCGTGCGAGGGGATCGTCCACTGCGCGGTAGAAAAAGCCGCGTCGAAACGCGTCGCATCGCCAGCGAGCCGATCTAGATGCGGCGTCGTCGGCTGCTCGTGGCCGTAACACGAAACTCTATCGCGGCGCTGCGTATCGAGCACCAACAAGACAATGTCTGGGCGCATAAAACAAATGGGTACAGTCAGTTCTGGCGACCAGCCGTGAGAACTGATTGTACCTGCACTTTCTTGCGTAGATGATTGACAAGCAAGCCAAGCACACCGAGCGCGGCCAGGCTAAGGCTGATCAGCTGCGCCACCGCGGATCGAGCCATCGCACTCGCCGCCGACGCCATTGATACAGAGGCTGTCGGTGCGCAGGCCCTCGATCCAGAAGCGCCCGAGCGAGTAGTAGATCGCGTAGAGAAAGAAGAGATCACCGGGCAAGAGGCGCCGCCGCTCGGCGGCGCGCCGTGACCAAAACGTCGGTCGGCGAAGATCAACATGGCAAAGCCCGCCACGTTCCACAGTGACTCGTAGAGAAACGTGGCGTGGAAGAGCGTCGCGGGCGGATAACGCTCCATATCGGTGTAGGGCGGCAGGCGATGTACATCGTCGATGCGTACGCCGATCGGCAGATCGGTCGGTCGCCCGTAGGCCTCCTGATTAAAAAAGTTACCCCAGCGCCCGATACCCTGGGCGAGCAGAAAGCCCGGCACACAGACATCGAGCCAATCCCAGAAAGGCAGGCGCTGGCTGCGTGTATAAACGATCGCCGCGAGCAAGCCACCGATAATACCGCCGTGAATAGCGAGGCCGCCGGTCGTCAGGTTGAAGGCACTCAACCAATTGGCCTCAAAGCGCTCCCACTCGAAAACGACATAATAGATACGTGCGCCGGCGATGCCAAAGAGCAGGCCGAGCATCAACTGGTTCCAGACGTGATCGGGGTTGTAGCCACGCCCGACGGCGCGGCGCGTGGCGATATTAGCTGCCAGCAAGGCTCCGGCCATGATCAGCACGCCATACCAGCGCACTGCAAGCGGGAAGCCAAACAGCGTCAGCTGCAAAAGATACGGATCATCCGGTGGATAAAGTGCCATGGGTTAGAAATAATCTGTTATAAATCGCTTGTATGGTTGCTGGCAGCAAAGCTGTCAGCAACCATACAAGCTTCTCCACAAACCTGTAGAATTGCTATTGTAACCCTGGCATTGTATGACGAACGGGGGCGGGCGTCAAAGCGGGGAGATCACAGCGTTGCGGCGTAGCGTACTGCATTACGAAAGATGACCAAGCCATCGCCTTCGACACGCAGCGGTTCACGCGTCCAGCGCGGGTGTTGATGGGGCAGAACAGCGTTTTCGGGGTGGGGCATCAGGCCCAGCACATTGCCCTGGGCGTTGCAGATACCTGCGATATCGCCGAGCGATCCATTAGGGTTCTGCGGATACTGTGCCGGAGAGCCGTCGGGGGCGACGTAGCGCAGCACCACCTGCCCTGACGCTTCAAGCGCAGAGATGGCACCATCGCGGGCGGCGATACGGCCCTCTCCGTGGGCAACCGGCACTTCGATCGGCGTCGTGATACCCTGGATGAAGTGGCAGTTGCTGCCCGGCTCAGCAGCTACATACACCCAACGGCACTCGAAGCGCGTCGAGGCATTATCGGTAAGCGTGAGACGCGGCGTGCCGACTGCGTCCGGTGCGCCGGGCAGGATGCCAGCTTTGACGAGCACTTGAAAACCGTTGCAAATCCCTATCACCGGGCGACCTGCGGCGACAAAGGCTTGGAGCTGTTCGCCGAGGCGATGGATGAGATCGACGGCGAGCAGCTTGCCCGCGCCGAGATGATCGCCATAGGAGAAGCCGCCGGGCACGATCAGCAGGCCGTAATCGCGTAGCTGCACAGTCCCTTCAGCCACACGATTAACATGGATGCGCTCGGCGCGGCGCCGGCGAGCTCGCAAGCGGCAGCAGCATCGCCATCGCGATTGATGCCGGGCGCGCGTAAAATTAATGCACGTATCTTCACGACCAGCGGAACTCCATCTCGACCTCACCGATTTTGATGCGGTCGCCCTGGCGGAGGCGCTGCGGCGCGCGTGCTGGCACCAACACCCCGTTCAACAGGGTACCATTGGTACTGCCGAGATCGGTCAGCGTATAAGCGTCGCCGCTGCGATCGATCGTCGCGTGGCGCCGCGAGGCGATCCACGGTCGTGCTCGGCGAGATCGAGTTCAGGATAATAACTCTGACGTGGGTCGCGCCGCCCGATCCGAAACGTCGGCTGGTCGACGCGCACTTCCCACGAGCGATAGGGCGAGGTCACAAGTAAGCGCGCCACCGGTAGCGTGGCTAGCGGCGTGCCACAAGTAGAGCAGAAACGTGCCTGGGCCTT
>JAAUTF010000126.1 GCA_012031775.1 Candidatus Altimarinota bacterium
GGTTCTATTTTGCGCTCGCCCCGCTGTTTGCCCTCTGGCCCGACCCCCGCAGCCTGTTGATTGCCCAGGCGCTGCTCGTCACCGCCGGGGCCTGGCCGGCCTATCGTCTGGCCGCCCGCCGCTTGCAGAGTGGCTGGGCGGGCGTGGCTGTGGCCACGATCTACCTGCTCTATCCGGTGACGGTCACGGCGGTGTTGTTCGACATTCACGGTGACACCTTTGCGCTGCCCTTTTTGCTGTTTGCGCTCGACGCGCTCGACCGCCGCGCCTGGCGCAGCTATACGCTCTGGCTGGTGCTCGCGCTGAGTTGCAAGTTCTATGTCGCGGTACCGGTGGCCATCCTCGGCCTGGTGATCTGGCGCTACGACGGGCAGCGCCGGGTTGGATTGCTGACCACCGCAGCTGCCGGGGCTTATGCAGTCCTGGCCTTTTTTGTTATTCGCCCGCTCTTCACCACTGCCACAACCTCAGCAGCGCATCGCGGTTTGAACTACGTGAGCTTCTACTTTGGCCAGTTTCAAGAGCTAGTGGCCACGGTCGACCAGCGCGTTTTAAGCGCTATGATCGTGTTCGGGCCAGCACTGTTTCTCGCCTGGCGCGCCTGGCCCTGTCTGCTACCTGCGGTACCGCTCGCCCTTGTTGCGCTGCTTAGCACCGGGCCAGGCGGTGGCTTCGATTACCGCTCGCATCATTACGCCCTGGTTGTCCCTTTTATCATCCTGGCCGTGGTCTATGCAGCATCTTCGCTACGAGTGCTTGCTCCGGGTAAACGTGTGCGTAATTGGCGCGCTGATCTCGTTATGACGACGCTGATTGTGCTGATCGCACATGCGGCTTTTGTCGATAGCCTGCTTAGCCCGTTTGCGTACATTGGTATACCTGGGCGCGGCTTTGATCCATCGGTATACGGCATTACAGCGCGTGATGCGGTGATCGAGCGTTTTCTTGATGAACAGGTGCGTAGCGAAGATAAGCTGATGGCATCGATGTTTTTTACGCCGCACGTCGTCGATCGATCGGTCTTATATGCTGTTCGTTATCCGCAAGATCCTGGCGGCCTCTTGCTGCCACAATTGCTACCGCGCGTTGACACCGTCGTTGCCGATGCACTTTTTGATTACCGTATTCCGCTCGGCGACACTTTTGCTGGCGGAGTAGCGTATGAGCGGGCCGAGATCGCGCTGCTGCTCCGCGATCCGGGTTTTGGCTTGCTAACAATGCACGATGGTCTGCTGCTCTTCCGGCGTAAGGTGCCTAGCAGCCAGGTGTTACCGCAGGAGATAACAATTGTTGAAGCGCACACGCTGCCAAGGTGGATCTTGATTTTGGCCCAGCACGTTTGATCGGGCTGCAGCTTACACCGCTTGGTGAGCGACGCTGGCAGCTCGACCTCGCCTGGCAGCGTGGTGAGGTTGCTCTGCCAATTGAACCACTTATTGCCGTGAGCCGTCTGCAGGGTGTGCCGCTGCTACGAGTTCCTCATTTGCCATCATTTGCCTTGCTTCAGCCAGCGGAATGGCCCATCGGCGCCCAGGTTCGCGAGCAATTTGTTTTTGAGCTGCCTGCGGATTTGCCTGATGGTTCCTACAGTTGGTACCTTGCTTGGTACAATAGTGGCCATAGTGAAGCATATGCCAGTGATGCGCGAAGCCGGATTGGCGTGGAACACCGACTGTTTACCATTGAAGTTACTGCGAAGGGGCGTTGATGAAGGTACATCACGAACTTGATTTGGCAGCTCAGCACTTGGTTGGCGTTGCACCGCCACAGCTTGCGCTCTCGTTTGTGATTCCAGTCTATAATGAGCATGAGAGCCTGCCGATGATCCATCAGCGCATCAGTGAGGTGCTCGCCATCGGCCCGCAGCCGTATCGCGCAAGTTATGAGATCGTTTTTGTGGACGATGGCAGCAGCGACGAGAGTTTTGCGGTGTGCAATGCGCTGCGCCAGGCTGATGCCCGGGTGCGGGTTATTCAGTTCCGCCGCAATTTCGGCAAGACTGCTGCACTCAACGCTGGCTTCCGCTTTGCGCGCGGCGAACGCATTATCACGATCGATGCCGATATGCAAGAAGATCCGGCCGATATGTTTTACCTGATGAAGCCGCTCGATGAGGGCTTTGATCTTGTCTCGGCGTGGCGCAAGATTCGGAACGATCCGCCATCGAAAACGTTGCCCTCACGGGTTTTTAATACTGTTGTCGCGCGTCTCACCGGTGTGCCCTTACACGATTTTAACTGCGGCTTTAAGGCCTATAAGCGCGAGGTCGTCGCCGATCTGCGGCTCTATGGTGAGCTGCATCGCTTTATTCCGGTGCTCGCCAGCCAGCGCGGCTTCCGCGTGACCGAGGTGGCGGTAGAGCATAAGGCGCGGCGCTTTGGTAAGAGTAAGTTCGGCGCGAAGCGGCTCGGGCGCGGCTACCTCGATTTTATTCAGGTGCTCTTCCTTACCAATTATCTACGTCGCCCGTTGCGTCTCTTCGGCGCGATCGGTACATTGCTCGCTGGCTTCGGCACCTTGATCTGCGGCTACCTCAGTGTGCTCTGGCTATTCGGTGAGCGCCCTATCGGCGATAGGCCATTGCTTACGCTTGGGGTGTTGATGCTAATTACCGGCCTACAATTTATCTCAACTGGGCTCGTGGGCGAGATGCTGCGCTACAATACCTTCAACCCCGAGGATGAGTACGCCATCCGGCGCATTGTAGATTAGGTGGCTAGCCGTAGCAGCGGGCGCAGCATAAGGCTACGGCTGACGATCAAAGGAGAACTGTTTTGCTCACAGAGATCATCCAGAGCGGCTACACTAGCAGTAATCTGCTCAAGCATATCAACCGCAGTCGGCTTCAGCAGATGCTACTGCGGCGCTTCCACCGTACTGCCGCCGAGTTTTTTGCGCAGACCGGGGCGCGCAGTGTGCTCGATGCTGGTTGCGGCGAGGGCTTTGCGATACGCGAATTGCTCAGCCATCATGCGGCGACAGTGGTCGGGCTCGATGGCAGCGTTGGTGCGCTCCGCGTGGCAACTATGCTCAATCCACAGCGTAGTTTTGCCGCCGGCGATCTGCTTGAGCTGCCGTTCCCGAATAACAGCTTCGATCTCGTCGTTTGTATGGAAGTGTTGGAGCACCTCGACAATCCGCGCGAGGGCCTAGACGAGCTGTGCCGGGTGAGCCGCGAGTGGTTGCTGCTCACTGTACCGAACGAGCCGTTCTTCCGTGGAGCTAATTTTATGCGTGGCAAGAATATGCACGCCTTCGGCAACGATCCAGGCCACGTCAACCATTGGTCGGCGCGTGCCTTTCTGCGTTTTGTCACCCCTGCCGCACAGGTGGTGACGTGGCGCACGAGTTTCCCATGGACACTGGTGCTCTGTCGCATCGCATAGGCCGTTCACGTTGGTTCGGGCTTGCGGTCGGCACGATGGTGTTGGTCGCCTGGGCCTGGTTTCTTTCCCAGCAACTCACCGCGCTTCGTGCCTACTCCTGGCAACTTTCGCCGCTGCGCTTTATACTAAGTGTCGGCTGGGGTGCGTGCTACTTCGGTACCCTCGCCTTTTGTTGGGCCTTTCTGCTACGCGCGCTGAGCCCGGCGGCACGCGCGACATCACCGGCTGTGGGGGCGAGCGCCTGGTTAAGTTCAATGCTCACTCGCTATATCCCCGGTAATGTTTGGCATATCGTCGCACGCGTGGCTTATGCTGGCCGCCTTGGGGTCACCCATAGCCAGATTTTGAGCAGTGCGACTGTCGAGCAAGTGCTTACCCTTCTCGGCGCGCTGGCTTTGTTCGCGCTTAGCTTACCGTTCTGGCACAGCCTGCCTGGCGAACAGCTCTGGTTACTTGTCTTGCTGCCACTCGGCTTACTCGCGCTGCACCCGCTGTTGCTCGGTCGTGTGCTGGCGTTTGCCGCCCAGCGGCTCAAGCGCCCCGAGCTAGCCTGGCCCTATCGCTACCGCGAGATGCTGCTCTTGCTGCTCGGCTATCTCATCGCTCATGCGTGCAGCGGCCTGGCTCTGTACACAGTGCTGGGCGGGCTCACCGTAGTTGAACGCAGCGAGATCATACCTGTGCTCGGCATGTCCGCGCTGGCCTGGGTTATTGGCTACATAAGTTTTCTTACTCCTAGCGGCCTGGGTGTTCGCGAGGCAGTTCTTACGGCGCTGCTCGCGACGCTCTACCCGCTTCCGATCGCCATCGTCGCCAGCTTACTCTATCGGCTGGTGACGACACTTGGCGAGGTGTTGGCCGCCGCCATCGCATTTCGGCGGTGATCGTTCGCCCATGTCGTCTGCTATTATGGTCAACCTGAAGGAGAACTTCGATGGGTCCGAAGCCTCGTCTCTACCGCCGCCTGATGTTGCTCATCGTAGTGTTGATGGCGATGTCTGGCCTCGTCCCCGCCCGTGCAGCTGATCCGCTACCACCGCCGCTGACGCCGTTGGAAGAGATTTCCTCGGGAGAGGCCACGCCCTTTACGGGCACCGGGTTTGTCGGCGCTGACGAGCGCGCCGAGGAGCTACGGCTTGCGCGCGCTGCCGAAACAACCGCTGCACCTACGGTTGAGCCATTTGTTGCTGAGCCGCAGCAGATTCAGGGCGATGTGCGCCTGGATGTTTCGATCGGCCCGGCACGCATTCGCGGCGGCGATGAGTTTTTTTATACCTTCACCTTCACCAACACCAATGCAGCGCCCGTCAGCGGTGTGGTGATTCGCGCCATTTGGAACAACGCGAACCCTATCAACGCCAGCAACTTCATGCAGTATTGTTCGGTGGGCGGCTGCCCGCCACAAGGGATCAGCGGAGGGGTGAGTTTCGCCACCGGCACGCCGCAGGTCAACCGAACTTCACGCAGCTTCTCGGTCGACTACACATTGAACGAGGCGTTAGGTCCGGGCGCGGCCGCGAGCTTTCAAATTGCGATGCGCACGCGTCTGCAAGACGATCTGCGCTTTCTGCCACGCAGTAATGTCGAGCCAGTGCGCCCGGCTGGCTCCGGCGAACTCTACAAAGACAGCAATCTGAACAACAAGATCAGCGAGGATACGGCCTCGAACCTGGTGGAAGGGCCGGTTCTTGTGCTAAGCAAAGCTGTTACCGCCACCAATAGTGGCTACAATAACCAGATCTTCCCGACGCAGGAGGTTGAGTACACGATCACGGTTGGTAACGCGACTGGCGCGCAAGACAGGCCAAACGGCGTGGTGCGCAGCGATGCGATCGATGCGACGAATCTACTGCTGACCGATATTTTCCCAGCAGCTATCGGCGGCAGCGAATACATTTCCTCCGACCCGCCGGCAACGGTCGACCTGGAAAACGAGAAGATGAGCTGGACGATCGACCGGCTGCGGGTGGGCGAGCAGCGCGAGTTTAAGGTACGCTTCCGCAAGACCGATATCTCCAAAGGTTGTAAGCGCCTGGAGAACGCCTTCTACACCATCACCAGCGACGAAATGCCGCTGCGCACCGGCATCGAGCGCTACAACGTGAAGGGGGCCAAAGTCGGCATTACGGTGCTGCCACCCCTGCGGATCAAGTCGATTTCTGCTGAGCCTGACAACCTGCCCTACGGCAGTTTCACTACGCTGACGATCGTGGCGCAAAACCTCTTCCCGAAAGCCATCGTCGATGGGCGGCTCAACTATTTTATGCAGGATAACGCCTTTTTCCAGAGCGCTGCGCCGCAGCCGCTGGTTAACCCCGAGATCGATGGCAATGGCTTGCTCTCGTGGCGGCTGGATATGCAGCCGGCACGCCGACAGCACCGAGCGAGGCGACGTTCACCCTTCAGGTCGAAAGCGCTTACGCCAAAAAGTTAGTGGATGGCGTGGCAACGCCGGTATCGCCCGATGTTTCAGCGAGCGACCCTAACTATGTGCCGAAGGCCTGTATCGAGGCGAAGAAGGGCTCGGCGAACTTTATTCCGCGGCTCAACTTCACCAAATACAGCGATGGCGAGGTAGCTACCGACGGCCTGATCTATGTTACCGAAGGCCAGACGCTGAAATATTATATCGACATCCGCAATGATGGCGGCATCGGTACCGAAGGCATGGTGGTTGAGGACAAGCTGCCCTCTGAGGCGGGCGCGGCCTTCTCCTATGTCGATGGCTCGGCAAAATTTAACGGCGCGCCCCTAGAGCCAACCCTGATCGACGATGCGCCGGGCGGCGCACGTGTTATCGAGTGGAATGATGTACTCGATGTGCCGCCGGGCACCACCGGTACGCTCGAGTACGAGTTGCGGGTCAGCGGGTTCGAGTACACGCGCTACTGCAACCAGGTGATCGGCTCGCGCGAGCAGGAAAATGTGGCTTATGGCAACCGCCGTGTCTGCGTGAAGATGAACCCCGATATTCGTATCGATAAGACGATTCTTTCGATCGAAGCTCCAGCGACTGGCACCGTGGCCGGCGACGGTAAATCAGCAACTGTCGAGCAATTTCCCGGGGCGCGCATTCAATTTCAGCTGACGCTGACGAATAATACCAGCGAGGCACGCAAAGTCGGCATCTACGACGACCTGGGCCTGCTGATCGAGCCGCGGTTTATCAGCGGTAACGGCACCGATGCGAGCAAGTGGCAGGCGCTCGATGGCGACTTCCTGGAATATCCGATCAATGAAGGGGGCGGCCTAATGCTCGGCGCGGGCCAGACGCGCACAGCCGTGATCTCGGCGCGCTTGCCGGAAGAGTGCAAGACACGCGAGTATATTAACGAAGCGCTGTTCACCATCGTAACAAACGATGGATCGAGCGAGTTGGTGGTGCGGCGCATTCCGCCGATGCAGGTGAAGATCAAGCACAACTGCGGCAACAATATTATCGAGTACGGCATCAAAGCCGACAAAAGCGGTAGCCCGCGTACTGTCAGCCTGCGCGACGAGTTTATCTACGACTTCCGCATCAAAAATGCGAACGATAATCCGGAATCACCGGCTATACAGCCAGTCACTGGGACGGTAATCTTGCCGCCCGATTTTAGCTATGTGCGTATGGATGGCGGTAGCATCGTATCGAGTGCGCCGATCATCGATACGACGCGCGAAGACCGACGCCAGGTGCTGACCTGGGTTATTCCAACGTTGAATAACCGGCAAGAGGGCAAAATTCGCTTCGTGGCGCGCTCCGGCGATGTCGTGGCCTCGTCGGTGGCCTGGGCGATCGCCGACGCCCCGAACCTGTTACGCCGCGACTGCAAAACTGATGGCGGCCCCTGCCAGACTGTCGACGAGGGCGGCCTGCAGGTGCAATATGCCACCGATACACTGGCGGTGCGTCCGCTGATCACGATCGAACCCTCGGTGAGCGACGAGAGCTGTGGCACGCCGGGCGATGCCCGTATCTACTCGTTGAAGCTGATTAACACCAACGACAAAGCCTACAGCAGCACCACCGTCACTGTCACGCTGCCGATCGGCCTGCGCTACCGCAGCCCATCGGCGGGCACGGCGACGCCACGTATCGAGTACAATCTCGACACGGCACAGCAGATCCTCACCTGGGAGAACCTGACGATCGCTGCGCGACCCAGCAGTACAGGCTTTACCCAGGTGCCGCTCGAAGTGTTGTTGGAAGTCGGCCAGGTCTACGATAAACTGGAGACGCGGGTGGAGGTGACAAGCCCGGGCGGGCTCATTCCGCTAAAGGACGGCTTCCGCGACCCGATCATCGACGGAGTGTGTCTGGCGCAGCCGTCGTTGGCAAAAGAGGCGATGCCGCGCCTGATGCGGGCGAACGAGGAGTTCCTCTACGCGATCACCGTGGCAACCCGACTGAAAGCGAGTTGACGGTGGCGATCGAGGATGTTTTGCCGGAACAGGTATCGTTTGTAGCGATGGTCGACGGCCCCGGCCCCCAGTTGGTGGGGCAGACTTTAACGTGGAATAATCTGGCGGTGCCGGGAACCGACGAAGAGGGCAACCCGGGCTTTACAAAGCTGCTGATCAAGGTGCGGGTAAAAGAGGGCCAGCCAGACGGCGAATTCTTCAACACCGCGACGTTGCTCTCGTCGGTGGACAGCGAGCAGAACCCGGTGGCACTCGATACGACATACAATCGCATCGCCGTCGAGATTCTCTCGCGCCTATTTATCTACCTGCCGCTCACGCGGCGCTAGCAGGGATACGCCAGTATCGTAGGTTCGCCCGTGGTTACCGCTGTGCTGCAACCACGGGCGAACATCCACAAGTATGAATTGTTGGCATTGCGAGCGACCGGCGCAGGGGGGCGTGTATCTTTTGTGGTCGTGGCCTATGTCGCGATCATGTCCAGGAGATGCCGCATATTGTCGCACTTTACCGTGACGCCAAAGGAATACAGAAGGCGGTAGTGACGGTCAAGGCGCTCTACTGTGGCATCTGCGAACCGCGCGAAGATCCGGTGGAGATGCCGGAGTTGGTTTAGAAGTCAGGCGTCAGAAGAACAAGGGCTATAGTGAAAGTTCTTCTTTACGCAAGATATGCTGACAACTAAACCTTCTGACTTCTGACGCCTGACTGCGCTAAGAATGGACAGAGCTACGCTGGAGCCAGGCGACTTTGATCGCGTTCAACATCTCTTCGACCTCAACGGGTTTGCGCAACACCGTTGAGGCACCGGCGGCATAGGCCGACTTAACCTGCTCTTCCATCGCCTGCCCGGTGAAAATAATCACGCGGGCGCTGTCATCGTGGACGCGCAGCGCCTGAAGTAGATCGATACCATTCATGCCCGGCATAGACATATCGCTGAGCACGATGTCGTAGGTGGTAGAGCGATACTGTTGCAAAGCGCTCGCGCCATCGCCAACGAAGGTCACGCTGTGGCCCGCTTGCATCAGCAAGCTGCGCAGCGATGTGCCAACCGCCTCGTCATCGTCGACGAGCAACAGGCGCAGCCCGGCGATCTCGCCATTTTCAAGCTCAGGAGTTGGCAGCTGTGGCACTTCGCTCTCGGTGACGATCGGCAGGCGCACCGTCATCGTTGTGCCCTGGCCCGGTAAGCTATCTACCTCGAATTTGCCATTGTGGCTCTTCACGATACCGTAGGAGACAGAGAGACCCAGCCCGGTGCCGGGTGTTTCGCTACCGCCGAGAGCCCCCTTTGTGGTCACGAAGGGCTCGAAAATCTTGTCGCGGATGGTGTCGGGGATGCCACAGCCGGTATCACGCACGCTGAGCACAATCTCGTGCTCGTCGTTGTCGAGACTCACCAGCAGCGTGCCGCCATCGTTCATGGCGTCGCGCGCATTCGTAAGCAAGTTCAGAAACACCTGTGAGATCTGGCCAGCATCGCAGACGGTGAGCGGCACAGGCTTGATACTACGCTCGATCGTGATATTAAACTTACGAATATCGAGCTCCATCAGGGTCAAGGTGCCCTGCACCGCCTCGTAAAGATCGGCCAGTTCGCGGTGCGACTCGCGGCGACGCGCGAAGGTCAGCAAGCTGCCGGTAATACTTTTACCGCGTTTACATGTGTCGACAACGACCTTCAAGCTTTCGTTTTTGGTCTCGGTATCGGGGACGGCGAGGCCAAGTTGGGCGTAGCCGAGCATGCCCGCGAGCAGGTTGTTGAACTCGTGGGCGATACCGGCGGCAAACGTGCCGACAGCGGCGAGCTTGGAAGATTGAATAAGCTCGTTCTGCGACTCCTGAACTTCGCGCAGCAGGCGGGCATTGTCGATAACGGTAGCGGCCTGGCGGGCAAAGATCGTCAGCAAACGCCGCTCGCTCTCGTTGAGGCCGCGCATTTCGGCGAAGGTCAGGCAGAGCGCGCCGAGCACCCGTTGTTCATCGACCAGGGGGATGAAGATCAGCGCTTCCCAAAACTGCCCCTCGGCGAGCGCACGTGTGGGCGCAAGCGTCTGAAGGCGGGTATCGGTGACAAGGCTGACGTTCTGGCGGCTCAGCATCGACTCGTATTTCTGGGGCCAGGGTACAAGGTGTGGGCCAGGGCTACCGGGTGGGATCGGAAGATTGTAGGAGGCAACCGTCGCAGGTGCCTGGTTCTGGTCGGTGAGCACCACCCAGCCGTTGGCAGCACCGAGCATATTGGCGAGCTTTTCGCAGAGTGTTTCGAGCATCTTAGAGAGATCGCGCTGCACGATCAAGGCGATCAAAATCTGGTTATACTGCTCTAGACGAGCATTAGTATTCGCACTCTCAGCCGCGAGGCGCTGGTTTTCGGCATTCCGGACTGCTAGTTCGGTCTGATCGCGCAGCGAGAGTTGCACCACGACAGCTGGTACAATACCAAGGGCAAAGGCCCAGCCATTGATCTGCCAGAGTGTGGCGAGCAGACCGCCAAGCGGTGTGAGTAAAAAAGACATGCCAGCGCAAGTCTTCGAAGTCGCCGCTCCAGGCCTGCGCAGTGTACCATCGTCGCGGAAGTAGATCAGGCCAGTCTCGATAAAACGCTCAATGGCATAGATCAGCGCTCCGGTTGCCACGAGGCCGAGCAGATCGGGCAAAGTGGTATAGGGCAGGGTCGCGCCGTTCTGCTGGGCAAAGCGCCAGTTGATCAGCACGAGCGAGCCGCCGACAGTCAGCGCAACAAGGCGCATGGCGAGCAAAGAAATCGCCTGCCACCAGGGGATGTCGCGCGCAATCGCAGCGCAGATAGTGCCGAGGACAACGACGATCAGAAAAAGCGGCCAGTTGAGCGCGGTCAGGCCAGCGATCAGAATCGCCAGCGCGATCGATACCGTACGCCCGCGCTGGTTAACGCTAGCCGTAAGATCGGCGATCGTCAACATGATCACAAAGAAGAGCGCGGGCAAGACCTGATTGAGGGAGATTGTTTCGCGCCAGAAGAGCGGAAGCGAGAGCGATGCAAGAAGGAGGGCAACGGCCCAAAGAGCGATCAGGTAGGTGCGAGCTGCCTTCGAGAGAGCGCGCATGCGCAAAGCTCCTTCACCAGGGCTAGGATGTTGGAGGCAGGCTGGATTTCCAGAGCCACTGGGTTCTTTATAGCATAGTCGATACGGAATGACAACGTAGGATCTTAGCACATAAACGTAATGTCAACTCAAATATGGCAATGCACGATATAAAACCGGAACGAGCGCCGCTTGTGTTTCGCGCGGCGGCATTAGATCCATATACAACACAGATCACGACGGGGCTGGCGTACCTTGGTGGGCTGCTGATGCTGCCGCTTTTCTTTGCTTATCTGGCGAACCTGCGTTGGGGCGGCCTGATTGTACCGGTAGCGCTCGCATTAGCACTGGCGGTGTTTTTACTGCTCTCCTATGCAGCGCAGCCGACAGCATATGTGATCGAGGCGACACAGCTACGCGTGAAGCGGCGCTGGCTTTGGGCGCTGAAGCAGCCGCTGGCGGAAGTCGGCGTGGCATCGCCGGCCCCAACGTTGGCGGAGGTACCGCGCCGTGGGCTGCGCTTCGCGTTCAACGCCGGGGTCTTTGGTTACCAGGGGCCATTTCGGCTCGACCCATATGGCGAAGTTTTCTTTCTAGCGACGAACCGCGAGCGTTTGGTGGCAATTGCGCGCCCCGGCACAACGGCGCTGATCGTGAGTCCGGAGCGCCGCGTGCATTTGTCGAGGCTTTGAACGAGTCACGTGTACAGATGGGCACTA
>JAAUTF010000127.1 GCA_012031775.1 Candidatus Altimarinota bacterium
GTAGCTGTGGAGCCGCGGCTGCACCCTCTGCGGCGCGGGCGACACCGCATCGCCGCCACGTGTCACGTTTGCCTGCGTAGCATCAGTCTGCCCTGTCGGCGCATCTTGTACGTCACCTGCCTGCGTAGCGGTTGAACGCGTCTCGGCGGGCGACACACCGTTCGTTCGCACAGAGTCGTCGGCGAGCGGCCCGGTGGGCGAAACGGGTGGTGGTGGCGCGCTAGGTACCGAAGGCGAACGAGACGGCTGCTCACTCATACCGAGCCTCCTACAAGCTGTTCACGGATCAGGGCCGCATCGGCAATAAGCTGGGACTGGTCGGCGCTACCCGGCCGCCAGGGCGATAGGGCAGCGTCGCCCGCCCAGCGCGGAATAATGTGGACGTGATAGTGAAATACCACCTGGCCCGCAGCAGCGCCGTTGTTCTGCACGATGTTGAACCCATCTGGTACGAGCGCGCGCATCAAGGCCTGCGCCACCCGCTGCGTCGTGCGCGCCGTGGCGACAAGCAACGCGTCGCTGAGGTCGAGCAAACTGGCGAGCTCGGGCTTGCAGATCACAAGGCTATGGCCACGGCTGGCCGGGTTGATGTCGAGAAATGCCAGGGTCAGGTCGTCTTCGTAGACTTTCGCTGCGGGGAGTTCGCCACTAACAATACGTGTGAAGATAGTAGTCATTGCTGATCCTCTTTTGCCGCATCACAATCGCCTGTTATCCCTGCTCTGCTGTTTTGGATTATAGCACACGTGCTATAATCCATTATGAGTGAACGAATGCGGGCGTGGTGCGGCGACAACGTTACTGCACCACACGCGTACAACATCGAATAAGGTCACCCTCATGCGTATGCTATCCACTGTGCTGCTCGCTCTGATGTTTGTTCTCAGCCCTCTCTCAGCAACAGCCACACCTTCAACCGCTGGCGTGCCCGGCGAGGTGATCGTCGCTTTGCAGCCTGGCTATTCGTTCGATGCCCAGGGTCGCCTCAGCGGCGCAAAAGCCCAGCCGTTGCGCCTGCTCAGCACCCAGGTCGGCGTCTTCGCCGCCGCACCGATCGTCGATAATAGCTTCCTGCTGCGCTTCCGTAGCGGCGACCCGGCGATCCTTGCCGCACGCTTCGCTACACTCGATGGTGTGCGCTACGCTGAACCGAACTATCGCCGCACGCTGCTGCGCACGCCCAATGATACGATTATCGGCCAGCAGTGGGCGCTCGAGCGCATCCAGGCCTTTGAGGCCTGGGACATCACCACCGGCGGCGACATCGTGATCGCCGTGCTCGATACCGGCGTTGATGCTGGCCATAGCGATCTCGACGGCAAAGTGCTGCCTGGGTATAACGTCTTTAGCGGCGGCGGCGATGCCAGCGACGACAACGGCCACGGTACTGCGGTCTCCGGCCTGATCGCCGCTCGCACCGACAATGGTACCGGTATTGCCGGGGCCTGCTGGGGCTGCAGGATTTTGCCTGTCAAGGTGCTCAGCAGCGCAGGTGGTGGCAACGATGCCGGTGTCGCGCAGGGTATGCGCTGGGCTGTCGACAACGGCGCGCGTATTTTGAACCTCAGCCTCGGCGGCCCCGACGAAAGCCAGACTCTGCGCGAAGCTGTCGATTACGCTGAAGCTCGCGGTGTGCTGGTTATCGCGTCCTCAGGAAACGAACAGCGCGAAGGCAACCTGCCCAACTATCCCGCCGCCTACGACAATGTGCTGGCTGTAGGTGCCACTGGCAATAGCGATGTGATTACCGGTTTCTCAAATACCGGCGATTATGTCGATCTAGCTGCGCCCGGTGTGGGCCTATGGACGACAATCCTGGGCAATACCTACGGCACGCCGAACGGTACGTCGTTCTCTAGCCCCTATGTCGCTGGTGTGGCCGGGCTGGCCTATACGTTGCGTGGCGATCTTGGCCCCGGCGATATGCGCTGTTTGCTCACCGCCAGCGCCGACGACAAGGGCAATCCGGGCAAGGATCCCGAGTATGGGTGGGGCCGTGTGAAGTGCGCTGCGCGCAGCCCAAGCTTGCGCAGGCCTGGAACGGGTGTCCGCAGGCAGCTCCCCCGCAACCCGCGCCTCAGCCGGCTCCGAACCCGCCCCCCAGCCGCCGAGCGATGGCAGCACACCGCCTGCCTTTGTGCCTGTCCCACCGTTTGAGTCGAGCGCCGAGCGCCTCTATTTCCCAGAGACTGGCCATAGCCTCGGCGGGGAGTTCAAACGCTATTGGGAACGCAATGGCGGTCTGCCCGTTTTCGGTTACCCGCTGAGCGAAGAGTTTACCGAGACGGGGAGCGACGGCCGCGCCTACACGGTGCAGTACTTTCAGCGTAATATTTTTGAGTATCACCCCGAGAATCAGCCGCCCTACAATGTGCTCATTCGCCGTATCGGCGACGAAGTGCTGAGGGCACAGGGGCGCGACTGGTTTACCTTCCCCAAAAGTGGCCAGCAGGCGAGCTGTCTCTACTTCGAGCAAACCGGCAACGCGCTCTGTGAGCCTTTCTTAAGCGCATGGCGCAGTCAGGGTTTGGAGTTCGACGGGCAGCAGGGGAAAAGCTTCGAGGAGAGTCTGGCGCTCTTCGGCCAGCCGATCTCGCCGCCGCAAATCGAAGAGATTGCGCCCGGCGTCGTCCTAACAGTGCAGTGGTTTGAGCGCGGGCGTTTTGAAGATCACGGATCCAGCGGCGTGCTGCTCGGTCTGCTCGGCGACGAAATCACACGCCTGCGCGGCTGGCGCTAATGTAGTGGACAGGTTACAGGTTACAGTGCTCGCTCATCTGTAACCTGTAACCTCTAAAGTATGTAGCCCTTCTTGCGCATCACATCTTCTTTATGCTTGCGGAACAGAATATCGCGCTCCGTCCCCTTGATCTCACGACTGTAGGATTGCAAAATCTGCTCGACTTCGGCATCGATCTCGGCCTCGCGCTCAAGATCAGCCACAATCATATCGTAGATCGCCTTGACACGACCTGCACGCCCGGTGCCCACGCGTACACCAGCGGGTTCTTTATAGGCCAACAGCTCGCGCTCGGCTAATTCGTCGTGCAGCCGCTCGGCGATACGGCGGATCTTGTTTTCGCTCAATCGCATCGCTTGTCTCCTTACAGTCGCTTCGCCAACATGTTGACAGCAATATGGCCTTTAACACATCTTGTCTAACGCCAGTATACCATTGAGAAAGTGTCTATGTCCCAGGATCAAATCAGCGCTGAGACAGTTGCCGCCGTCGATACGCTTATATCACGCGTGCAAGAGAACATCGCCCAGGTCATCGTCGGCAAAGCGGCCATCACCGAATTGCTGCTAGTTGCGCTGCTCTGTGAAGGCCACGTCTTGCTCGAAGATGTGCCCGGCACCGGCAAGACAACGCTCGCCCGCGCCTTGGCCGCATCGCTTGGATGTAGTTTTCAGCGCGTGCAATTTACGCCCGACCTGCTGCCCTCTGATGTGACCGGGCTCTCGTTCTTTAACCAGAAGAGCGGCGAGTTTCAGTTTCGCGCCGGGCCAATTTTCGCCCAGATTGTGTTAACCGACGAGATCAATCGCGCTACACCACGCACCCAGAGCGCCTTGCTCGAAGCGATGCAAGAGCGCACGGTCACCATCGATGGTGCGACAAGGCCGTTACCGCTGCCGTTTATGGTCGTCGCCACCCAGAACCCGATCGAGCTCGAAGGCACCTTTCCGCTGCCAGAGGCCCAGCTTGATCGCTTTCTTATGCGGCTTGTGCTGGGCTATCCCTCGATCGAGGAAGAGGAGGCCATTCTCACTCGCTTCGAGCGCGGCAGCCCGTTAGCGCACTTACGCACAGTGGCAAACGCGACCGAGATCCAGGAGGCCCAGCGCAGCGTGCGCGCGATAGGTGTGAGCGCTGTCGTGCGGCGCTATATCGTCGAGGTTGTGCGCGCCACGCGCAGCAATGCCGATGTTGAACTAGGGGCGAGCCCGCGCGGCGCGCTCGCCTGTATCACACCGCGCAGGCGCGTGCCGCCATCCGTGGGCGCACCTTCGTATTGCCCGACGATGTTAAAGCGCTTGCCACAGCCGTGCTCAGCCACCGCGTTATCCTCAGCGCCGAGGCACGTCTGCGCGGGCGACGCAGCGAGACCATTGTTCAAAACATCCTCGACACTGTGCCCACACCGGTTGAATGAGGACGCAACCCCGACCCTATGCAAGTTCCGCGAACTGGCTACGCAGCCAGTTGATGCTGCGCTCGTTCACACGATAGCAGACAGCCGGGCCATCGTGCTCGGCGTCAAGCAGGCCAGCGGCGCGAAGAACACGCAGATGTTGCGAGAGCGTCGATTGAGCGTGTGGGCCGTCGTCGGGGAGATGCAGCAGGATTTCGTTGCCGATGCAGTTGGGGTGGCGCAGCACATAACGTAGGATCTGCACCCGCACAGGGTTGCCGAGCGCTTTGCATACAGTCGCAAGAAGCGTATCGTTACCATTGTGTGCCGTCGTCATCGTCGGCCTCCTCCCTGGTTGGCGATACTGTACGATCGGCGTCACTGAATGTCAAGAGGCATTTGTTGACAAACTACTAAGTGCCGATTGACAGGTACAACTAGCTATGCTATAAATTACTTAGCCGACTAAATAAATAACAAGTAAGGATGTCGACATGGCACGCACAATGAACGCTCAGGCGACGGTACGGCGTGAAAAAGCAGCGGCCGGCAAACTCTGGTGGGTGAGCTTGCTAGCAGGTGTGGTGGGAGCGATTTTGAACATCATTGTGATGTTTATCGCCAACGCCACCGGGGTTGTGTTCGAAGTTCAGAACCCACAGATGGGCACCATGGTCGTCGACGCCCTGCCGATAGCGCTGTTCTCGATCGTACCGGCCATCGGCGCGGGCGTGCTGCTCTGGCTGCTCGACCGCTTCACCGCACGCCCGTTCACCATCTTCTGGATCATCTCGGGCGTGTTTTTGCTACTCTCACTCATCCCCGATTTTCTCACGCCCATGGCCCCCGGCGCGGGCTTCTGGCTCGGCCTGATGCACTTCGTCGCCGCAGGAGTTATTGTCGGCCTGCTCTCAACGCTCGGGCGCACGCGCACGCAGTAATGTGACGATCGTGGTAGGCAAAGCAGTGCTTTGCCTACCACGATCGTCAGCCAATTTAAACTTGGTATCGCCAGGATACACAGGCAGTGGCAAGCGGTTTGCCGCTGCCCTTGTTGTATGCTATACTGCTCGGCGGCGCGAAAATGCGCCAAATACACACATCTTCAGAGTGCATGCCCTCCTGCCGGCGCGTTGCGCCGGTTCGCGTGTACGGGGTTGAAGATGGCGGCGTGCGAAAAATCACGAACCCTAAGGAGTAGCTCGACCATGACCACGACTCAGTCGCCGACCCGTGTTGTTTCGATCAAGGCACTGCTAGAAGCAGGTGCTCACTTCGGCCATCAGACGAACCGCTGGAACCCGAAGATGCGCCCGTATATCTACACGGCGCGCAACGGCATCCATATTATCGATTTGCAGAAGACGGTGACGGGGCTGACAAATGCTTACCATTTTGTCTCCGATCTCATCGCGCGCGGCGAGAAGATTCTCTTCGTCGGCACCAAGAAGCAGGCCCAGGAGGCAGTCGCTGAAGAAGCTGAACGCGCCGGCCAGCTCTACATCACCCAGCGCTGGTTAGGCGGCACGTTGACGAATTTTTCCACTATCCGCCAGCGCCTGCGCTATCTTGCCGATCTGGAAGCCCAACGTGATCGCGGCGACTTCTACAAGCTGACCAAGGCCGAAGGCCTCAAGCGCGAAGAGGAGATCAGCAAGCTCAATCGCGTGTTTGGCGGCATTAAGACGATGGAGCGGTTGCCGGGTGCGATTTTTATCATCGACCCGCATAAAGAGCAGCTTGCGGTGACAGAGGCGGTGAAGGTTGGAATGCCGATCGTTGCGATGGTCGATACCAACTGTAACCCCGATTCGATCAATTATCCTATCCCCTGCAACGACGATGCCATTCGCGGCATCCGGCTGATGACGAGCAAGATCGCCGATGCTGCTGCCGAGGGGTTGCATCGTCGCGAAGCAGCGCACGAGCTTTAAGCACGGAGAAGGAGATTACTGTGGCGGTTTCTATCGAACTGGTGAAGGAGCTGCGCGAGCGCACCGGAGCCGGCATCAAGGAGTGCAGGGATATCCTTGCCGAGACGGACGGCGACATCAAGAAGGCGATCGATATGCTGCGTGAGCGCGGTATTGAGGCCGCCTCTAAAAAGCAGTCGCGTGAGGCTAAAGAAGGTCTGGTCGGCTACTACGTTCACTATGGCGCACGCATTGCCGGGCTTGTCGAGCTGAACTGCGAGACGGATTTTGTCGCCCGCACCGAAGATTTCGCGAGTCTGGCGAATGCTCTCGCACAACATGTCGTCGCCGTCAACCCGCGCTACATCAATGTCGACGAAGTGACGGACGCAGCTGTCGCCGAGAGCGGCCAGGAGCGCGATAAATTCATCGAAGAGAATGTGCTCTTAGCACAGGCCTTCGTGAAGAACCCCTCGAATACGATCGAGGACATGATCAAGCAGGCGATCGCCAAACTCGGCGAGAATATCGTCGTGCGGCGCTTTGTACGCTACGAAGTCGGCGGCTAAGCCACGCTTGCAGCAAGCGCTGCTGTTGGCGGTGATTGTTGGCCTTTCAGTAATCATCGCCAATAGCAACCCTCATTTCTGAAGCGTTATCCTACAGAGCTATGGCACAAGCAAAGTACCGCCGCGTCCTGATCAAGCTGAGCGGTGAGCAGCTCCAAGGCACCGAGATCGGCGAGAGCGTCAACCCGCAGATGCTCGACTTCTACGCTGAGGAAATCGAGCGCGTCCATCGCCATAACGTTGAGGTCGCGGTTGTGCTCGGCGGCGGCAATATCTGGCGTGGCAACCGTGCGATCGAGCGCGGCATGGACACGGCGCAGTCGCACTACATGGGCATGCTGGCGACGATCATCAATGCGCTGGCGATGCAAGACGCGCTTGAGAGCCACGGCCTACATACCCGTGCGATGACGGCGCTAAAAATGGATGAGATTGCCGAGCCTTATATCCGCCGCCGTGCCACGCGCCATCTCGAGAAGGGGCGTGTGATTATCCTCGCCGGTGGTACCGGTAACCCCTACTTCACCACAGACTCAGCCGCTGCGCTACGCGCCACCGAGATCGGCGCTGAGGTCATTTTGATGGCCAAGAACGGTGTCGATGGTGTCTACACTGCCGACCCACGGCTCGATCCGAGCGCTACACGTTATGATCATATCACCTTTCGCGAGGCGATCAGCCGCCAGCTCTCGGTGATGGATGGCACAGCGCTCACCTTCTGCCAGGACAACAATGTGCCGATCGTGGTATTTAATGCGCTGGCAGCTGGCACCATCGAGCGCATCGTGCTCGGCGAACACGTGGGCACCCTAGTCACACGTTGAGCGAAGATGGAGGATAGTATGATCAACGATGTTATCAAAGACTTTGAGGGCAAACTTAAAAAGTCGATCGAGGCGCTACGCCACAACCTGAGCGGTATTCGCACCGGGCGTGCCTCGCCGGCCCTGGTCGAGCATCTGCCGATCGAGGCCTATGGATCGAGCATGCCGCTGAATCAACTCGCCGGTATCAGTGTGCCCGAGGCCCGCCTGCTGGTCATCCAACCCTACGACGCCGCTATGATCAAGGCGATCGAAAAGGCGATCCAGAACAGCGAGCTCGGTATCAACCCTAGCAACGATGGGCGTGTGATCCGGCTTGGTATCCCGCAGCTCACCGAAGATCGTCGCAAACAGCTAGTAAAGCAGGTTCACAGTCGCGTCGAGGAGGCAAAAGTTGCGATCCGCAACCAGCGTCGCGATGCCAACGAAGACCTCAAGCAGCTCTTGAACGAGAAGTTGATCAGCGAGGATGACCAGCGCCGAGCACAGGAGCGCATCCAGCAGATCACCGACAAGTCGACTAAAGAGATCGAGCAGATCGGCAGTGATAAAGAAGCCGAAGTGCTGGAAGTGTAACCGACGACGTGCGAACAGGAGCGTTTTCGCTCCTTCTTTCGCATAACGTGAACGAGGTTGTCATGGCGTCGGAGTGGCTGATGGAAGAGCACATCCCCGTCCATATCGCGGTCATTATGGATGGTAATGGGCGTTGGGCCAAGCAACGTGGCCTGCCACGGCTTGCAGGTCATCGCGCCGGTACCGAGAATATCCGCGCCATTGTCTCCGAGTGCTCACAGATCGGCGTGCGCTTCCTTACGCTCTACGCTTTCTCGACGGAGAACTGGAATCGGCCCTCGCTCGAAGTGCAGGGCCTGATGCAGATTTTAAGCGAGTTCATCGACCGCGAAACCCAGACTTTGCACGAACAAAATGTGCGCTTGCGCCACCTCGGGCGGCTCGAAGGCCTGAGCGAACGCCTGCGCCGCAAAGTTCACAACGCAGTGGAGTTGACGAAACAAAATAGCGGGTTGACACTGGCTATCGCCTTTAACTACGGTGGTCGCACCGACATCGTCGACGCTGTGCGCGCGATCGTCGAAGAAGGCGTGCAGCCCCAGCAGATCGACGAACAGCTTATCAGCGAGGCGCTCTCGACCCATGGCATGCCCGACCCGGATTTGCTCGTGCGCACCAGCGGTGAGACGCGCATCTCGAATTTCTTGATCTGGCAGTGCGCTTATAGCGAATTCTGGTTTACGCCGGTATTCTGGCCCGATTTCCGGCCTGAGCATCTACGCCAGGCAATACGCGACTATGGACAGCGCGAACGCCGCTTCGGCGGCCTCACGGAGCAAGGCTAACTCGCTGGCACAACGTGTTTTCAGCGCGCTGTTTCTGCTCCCCGGTATTATCCTGATCATCTACTGGGGGACCTGGCCGGTCGTGCTGTTGATCACGGTCGCGGTGATGATCGGCCTGCGCGAGTTTTTTGCCGTCCTCCGCCATGGCGGCTATCAACCGCGTGCCCTCACCGGCTACGCTCTCGGTTTGATGATCTGCGGCTCCGTTGCCCTCATCCCCTTTGTGCCGGTCGACCCGGTCTTGCCTGCCGTTGCACTTGTCGTCGTCGCGAGCCTCGTCGCCGAAGTGGCTAACCCCGACCGCAGTAATAGTTTGCCCAACTGGGCTTTTACCCTGGCCGTGGCTTTGTATGTGAGTACCCTGCTCAGCATCTACATCACGATGCGTCGGCTCGCCACGCCGCTTGAGCAGGGTTGGCTGGCACCGCTACGCATCGAGCCAGGAGCTGCTTGGATTTATACTTCGCTCGCCGCCACATGGCTGCAAGATACCGGTGCCTTCTTTGTCGGTCGGCAGTTCGGGCGCAGTAAAATGGCACCCTATCTCAGCCCGAAAAAAAGCTGGGAGGGCGCGATCGGCGGCTTTATCTTTGCTGTGCTCACCGCTATGCTCTGCCGTACCCCTGCTCGGCCTGCCGATCGCGCTTTGGGAAGCGGCTCTGATCGGTGCGCCGCCGGTACTTTGGCCCACTCGGCGACCTTGCGGAGTCGCTGTTTAAGCGCCAGATCGGTGTAAAAGACGCCGGCTCGCTTATTCCTGGCCACGGCGGCTTGCTCGACCGCATCGATAGTATGCTATTTACCGCGCCAGTGGTGTATGTGCTTATTCTATTGACAGTCAATTTTTGATCAGGTACACTTTGAAAAGAGGCGGGCGTCGACCCGCCTCTCTCTATTTAAACTAGCGCACTTGTGCGATGTTGCTGCACACTGCCGCTCAGGCCTCCAGTTAAGGGGAGTTCTTCATTATGGATCTACTGGTGACGATCGTCGCCTTTTTGCTAATGCTCGGGCTGCTTGTGGTCGTCCACGAACTGGGGCATTTCCTGACTGCGGTGCGGCTCGGCATCAAAGTCGAGGAGTTCGGCATTGGCTACCCGCCACGCGCGCTTACCTTGTTCGAGCGCAACGGCGTGAAGTACACGTTAAACTGGCTGCCACTAGGCGGCTTTGTGCGCTTCGCGACCGATATCGACGAGGGCCGGGATAATCTTTATGGCGCGGGCGGCAGCCTGGCTTCGGCTGCGCCCTGGCGCAAGATCCTTGTGCTCTTCGCCGGCCCGCTGATGAATTTACTGCTCGCGATCGTCATTTTCTCCATCATTTTTGCGCTGAACGGTGTGCCAGTGCCCACCGGCAGCCAGACGATCGGTGAGGTCTACCCCGCTACCCCCGCTGCCGCTGCCGGGTTTCAGGCCGGCGATCTGTTGCTGAGCCTCGCTGGGCGTGATGTCACCGATAGCGCGATCGTTGGCGAGGCCGCCCGTCAGAACCCCGGCACGCCGGTCGCTGCGGTGATCGAGCGCAATGGCACCCAACTTGATCTCACCGTTACGCCTGGCCCGTGGACGACGCCGAGCGGTGAGCAGATCGACTTCGGTTTTGGTTTCAGCTATGGGCCAACGGTCAACATTGAACAGGTTGGGCCGCTTGGCGCAGTCAGCAACGGCTTTAGCTACAGCTTCGACCTGCTGGGGCGTATGCTGACAAGCCTGGCCTCGCTGCCGGGCGCTATCCTGGGTATTTTCCAGCCCGAAGCGCCGCCCGGCGGCGAGCCGATCGGGCCGGTCGGCATTGCCCGCGCCACCGGCGAGGTCATCCAGCAGCCGGGTGGCTTTCTGGCCTTCTGGAATCTCACGGCAGTGCTGAGCCTCAACCTCTTCCTGTTGAACCTGCTGCCCATCCCGGCGCTCGATGGGAGCCACATCGTCTTTGCTCTCATCGAGATGCTGCGCGGCAAAAAAGTACCGCCGGACAAAGAGGCCCTAGTACATGCCATCGGCTTCGCCGCACTCATGGGCCTGATGCTGCTGATCACCGTCAACGATGTGATCAACGCCTTCAACGGCACGCCAGTTTTAGGGAATTAAGCAGTGTTTGTTGCGGGTGCGGCGGTGAACTGCGTTCACCGCCGCACTATTTTCGTATGAAACCTATTCGAGCATCTGAGATTGGCGAGTATGTGTATTGCGCACGAGCCTGGTGGTTGCGGCGCGTTGCGGGCCTTGAGCCTGCGGGCCAGGAACGCCGCGAACGCGGCACACGCTTACACGCCCGCCACGGCCAGCGTCTACGCCGCAGCGGCCAATTGCTTGCACTGGCTACGCTGCTCTTTATCGGTGCATTGCTCAGCTGGGTGCTCAGTGTTTTGTAAGCCCCTATAGTTGCGACGCTCCTATATGCGTGTTATAATCGCGCCCGTTCAGAAAGAGGAACGCAATCAGGCCTCTCGCTGTGTCGAGAGTTTTCCGTGACAAGAGACGGCATGAGCGATGAACTGCGGACTTTGTGGTGGGAGAATGGCGCGGTCTGTTTGATCAACCAGCGCGTTCTGCCTCATCAGATTGAAACAGTGCGCTGCGCGACGATCGCGGCGGTCGCGCAGGCGATACAATCGATGCAGGTGCGCGGTGCGCCGGCGATCGGCTGCACCGCCGCCTATGGCATGGCTATCGCCGCGCGCGCGCAGGTGCTAGCACTGGTAACGATCTGCTCGCCACGCTTCGCAGCGAAAAC